>DASWQB010000475.1:0-5140 GCA_036398335.1 Afipia sp.
GGCACCGCGGCGGTCGCAGCCGCATCCGGCCATGCCGCGCAGTTCCTTGTCTTTCACACGTTGCTGCAACCCGGCGATGAATTCATCGCCTCGCGCCGGCTTTATGGCGGCTCGATCAATCAGTTCAACCATGCGTTCAAGAATTTCGGCTGGAACGTGGTGTGGGCGGACACCGATGACATCTCGACTTTCGAGCGCGCGGTGTCGCCGAAGACCAAGGCGGTGTTCGTCGAATCGATCGCCAATCCCGGCGGACCCGTCACCGATCTGGAAGCCATCGCCGCCATCGCGCGCAAGGCCAATGTGCCGTTCATTGTCGACAACACCCTCGCCTCGCCCTATCTGGTCAAGCCGATCGATCACGGCGCGGACATCGTGGTCCATTCGGCGACGAAATTTCTCGGCGGCCACGGCAATTCGCTCGGCGGCATCGTGGTCGATGCCGGCACGTTCGACTGGTCGCAGGGCGGGCGCTACCCGATGCTGAGCGAACCGCGCCCGGAATATCACGGCATCAAATTGCAGGAGACGTTCGGCAATTTCGCGTTCGCGATTGCGGTGCGCGTGCTCGGGCTGCGCGATCTCGGCCCCGCTCTCTCGCCGTTCAACGCCTTCATGATCCTGACCGGCATTGAGACGCTGGCGCTACGCATGCAAAAACACTGCGACAACGCCAAAGCGCTGGCCGAATGGCTGTCCGCGCACCCGGCAGTGTCTTGGGTCAATTACGCAGGCCTGCCCGGCGACAAATATCACGCGCTGGCGCGCAAATACGCGCCCAAGGGCGCGGGCGCCGTGTTCACCTTCGGTCTCAAGGGCGGCTATGACGCCGGCATCAATCTTGTCTCGAATGTGCGGCTGTTCTCGCACCTGGCGAATGTGGGCGATACCCGCTCGCTCATCATCCATCCAGCCTCGACCACGCACAGCCAGCTCACCGACGAACAGAAGGCGGCGTCCGGCGCGGGCGTCGATGTCGTGCGCCTGTCGGTTGGTATCGAGGACAAGGAAGATCTGATCGCCGATCTGGAACAGGCGCTGGGGGCGTAATCCCTCATAACGCGCTGAAAAATACCGTCATTGCGAGGAGCGCAGCGACGAAGCAATCCAGAATTTATGAGAACAAGGCTGGATTGCTTCGCTTCGCTCGCTATGACGATAGGCTTTGATTTATTGCACTCGTTTCCAGTCACACTCTCAAGATGAGACATCGCAAAAATAAAACGGCGCCGGGCATGGCGCCGTTTTGATTGGCAACTTGGATTTATCCGCTTGGGTTTATCAGCAAAGTATCATGAATGACGCGCACGCAACGCGGCGGCTTCCTTGTCCTGACGGACCAGCCTGTTGTTGCGCTGGACGATCGAGAAGGTTGCGATCGCGGCGAGAATAACCAGAAGCTGCGCCGACACCGCTTCGAGCGTGGGATTGAGTCCGATCGAATCGAGCCAGCCGAAGCCCTTCAGTTCGGTGAAGGATACGATGTTCTGCTCCTGAAACTCCTGAATCGCCTCGCCGATGAACTTGATGCCCATTGCGAACAGAAAGGCGGAGGTGATGACGAACAGCGGCCGCAGCGGAATGCGCTGCGCGATCATGTTGATGAAATAAAACAGCACGACGAGACCGAGCGTTGCCACAGCGAGACCGCCGAACAGTCCGGCGCTCCAGCCGCCTTCGGTCGCCGCCAGCGCCGTGATGAAAAGAACCGTCTCCGCGCCTTCGCGAAACACGGCGAGAAACGCCAGCAGACCCACCGCCCATGCGGTGTCCCGTTCCAGCGCGCTGTCGGCCTTGTGCGCCAGATAATCCTGCCAGCCGCGCGGGTCCTGCTTGGTCATCAGCCAGCCGCTGACATAAAGCATCAATGCCGCGGCAACGAGAATGATGACGCCCTCCAGCACGTCGCTGTGTTCGCCCGAATTCAGCACCGCGAACAGATAGGCCGCGACAAGGCTGGCGGCGATCGCGGCCAGCGCCCCGGCATAGAGTGCTTTCACCCGATGCGCGCCGCCGACCTTGCGCAGATAGCCGGCGAGCGCCGCGATCACCAGCATGGCCTCGAGGCCCTCGCGGAGCAGGATGACAGCGGCTTGGATGAAAGCGTTGGACATGAGCATTTCCGGAATGAGTTCGATTATGTTTATCCCGCGCTGCGGTCAAGTCAAAGTGACGGGTGTGTGAGCCAGGTGCAAAAGCCCCGTCAAACGGGGCTTTTATCGATTTTCAGGGACTTTAGAATTTCTCAAGCCTAACCCGGCACCAGTCGCGCCGGCGCGCCCAGCCGTTCCGCCTGAAACAGCGCCAATGTGAGCACCACAATGGCCACGGCCTGATGCGCAAGGGCGAGAGGGATCGGCACCTGATGCAGCAACGTCAAAACACCGAGCAATGCCTGCAAGCCTATAGCGGTCGCCAGCCAGTGCGCGCCGCCGACAACCGCGCCGCTGCATTTCGAACGCACCACATCGACGGCGTGCGCCAGCGCAAGGGCCAGCAGCGCATAGGCAATCATGCGATGGCAAAACTGCACGGTCAGCGTGTTGTCGAAAAAATTGCGCCACCACGGCTGTTCGAAGAACAGGCGATCCATCGCCGGAATCAATCCGCCGTCGATGTCCGGCCAGGTGTTGAACACTTTCCCCGCACGCAGGCCCGCGACCAGCGCGCCGAAATAAAGCTGTACGAACACCAGAGCTAACAGGATTTTCGACGTGGCCGTGATGCGCGCCGGCTCAGCCGCGCGGCGCTCCGGCGTCAATCGGCGCACCGTCCAGACAATCGCGGCGAAGATAAACAGCGCCAACATGAAATGCGCGGCGAGACGAGTTTGCGACACCGAGACGCGCTCGGTCAGCCCCGATTTGACCATCCACCAGCCGACCGCGCCCTGCAGACCGCCGAGCGCGAAAATGATCCACAGCCGCCGCTTCAGATCGGAGGATAACCCTCCGCGCCAGAGGAAATACAAAAACGGCAGCAGGAACACCGCGCCGATGGAGCGGGCGAGCAGACGATGCCCCCACTCCCAGTAGAAAATCGTCTTGAACTCATCAAGGCTCATGCCGAAATTCATTTCGCGATATTGCGGAATGGATTTGTACGCCTCGAACTGGTCGGTCCATTGCTGCGCGGTCAGCGGCGGCAGAACGCCTGTGACCGGTTTCCATTCGACGATGGACAATCCGGATTCCGTCAGCCGCGTCGCGCCGCCGACGATCAGCGTGCCGACGATCATCGCGGCGACGACGATCAGCCAGATGCGCACCGCGCGCAGCTTGGGCGCGGGAACGGCATCGACTTGAGCGGCGGCGTCGATTGCGGCAATCGTCATCGAACAATCGTCATTGCAAAAGCGTGTTGCGAGACGGCCTGCAAAACAGCCTGCAAAGCCGCTTGAATGAATTGACGCGGTCCTTATAGTCCCGCTGCCTGATCGTGCAAGACGCATCACATCACGGCTTCGCCATCAACAGCCAACGTCGCGGGATATTTTGCCGCCCATGAATATCCGGACACGAAAACTGATCGGAACCGTCGGCCTGCTTTGCCTTGTGGTGGTCTGGTCGCTGCTCGGCATGGCCATCGCGCAGACGCCTTTGCTTGCTGCCTCGCGTCTGGCGCAGGTTATCTTTTATGTCGTGGCGGGGATCGGCTGGGTGCTCCCGGCTATGCCGCTGATCGCCTGGATGTCGCGGCCCGATACGCCGAAAGCCTGATCTTTTTAAGACGTGAACTCTTCCGCTCCGGCGGCGGCACGGCGCGCGCGCGGCATCGTCAGTCCTGAAAGGGTAACGCGCAGCACGCGCAACGATCTTGGCCGGTTGACCCACGAAATGCGCGGCAGGCAGAAAGGCTCGCTGTCTCCTTTGGCCGCGACAAGACCCGCGCACGCCGACACCGCACCGGCAAAACCCGCGTCCTGCGCCAGCAGGACATCGCGGCGGCCGAACGTCTCGACACCGCCGAACGGGAGGGCGAACTCCGGACATTCGCGTCCGAGCGCGGTTTCGAGGATCGTCCTGCCCATTTTCATTTCGCGCAGCGCGGCTGGGCTGCCGATGTTCGCCAGTACGGGGTAGGACACGGTTGCGCTGCCGATTGTCGCACGCGGATCGTTCGCCAGTTTGAGAATGTCGGGCCAGCCCATGGCGACGTCCCGTGACACTGCTTTGGGATCGACGCCGTAGCGGCTGCACAGGTCGGATATCGCCGTGGACAGCTCATCCGGCGGCAAGGTCATCATCCATGCGTAGAGCGCGTCGAACACCTGATATTTTTGCGCGATGCTTTCGGCGCGAAAGCGGCGCTCCTCGCCCTTCATGAAAAGCACGATCCGCGGCGCGCGTGCCACCACCGCTTCCAGCGCAAGCCACCACGGCTGCGCGATGGCATCGACCAGACCGGTCGGCACATAGAGCGCGAATGGCACATCATATTGGCGCAGCAGCGGATAAGCGTGAACGAGAAAATCGCGATAGGCGCCGTCGAAGGTCAATGCGACGAAGCGGGGTTTGCCGTGGATTTTATCTTGGACGTTGTCATGGGGATGCAGTGCGCGCGCCCTCGCCTCGGCAACGCTGACAAATTCGAAATTCCAGCGCTTCAGCGCCCGTATGACGCGTTCGAGGAACCGGGGCGTGATCTCGTGCTGCCGGAGCGGTTGAAACGCGGACCGGCTTTTCGGGCGGACATGCTCCAGCAGCAAGATAGCACCGCTGCCGGCCGCGCGCCGTTCCGCCAGACGGAACACGCCGCTGATATGCGCCAGCTCAAGTCCCGCCCGGGCCAATCTGCCGGAACCGCCACTCATAGGATCGAGCCCCGTGGAACTTTATTGAAGCCACGGCAGACGTTGCGATTACTCTTTGTTGACATTTGTTTGAAAAGGTCTCCCGGCAGGCCGCTCGCGCTTATTCCACTTAACACCTATTCCATCGACTCAAGGTCGTGCAATGACCATGGCTGCTACTTTTGAAAGCCGATCCGCACAGTCTCGCGCCGGATCAGGCGTCAGCAAGGTCGTTCATGTCGATGTGATCCGCGATATGGCGCAGGCCGAGCCGGTCTGGCGCGCCTGCGAGACAGGCAACTATCTCGCAACTCCGTTCCAGCATTTCGATCTGCTCAATGCGTGGCA
>DASWQB010000476.1:0-20274 GCA_036398335.1 Afipia sp.
CGTCTACGATCCGACCCACTCAACTGAGTTGCTGGCGCTGAATGCCACCGAGTCGCTTACCGACACTTTCACATACACAGTGCATGACGACCACGGGCAGACAAGCATCGCAACGGTGTCCGTCACGGTTGCCGGCGTCAACGACGCGCCAGTCATCGACACGGCGCAGGCATATACGACTGAATCGTTCAGCCCCACCAACAACCCAACCATTTACACGTCCACGCTGCACGACCTTGCGCTCTCCGATGTCGATGCTGGGAGCCATCCGTTGACTCTCACCGTCACGGCGCAAGATGGCACCGTCGCGATGTCGGGAGCAACAGCGGGGCTTACGCTGGCTCATTCACCTGATTCGAAATCGATGACCGTGACCGGCACCCTCGACAATTTAAATTCCGCCCTCACCGACGCGAACGGTATTGTCTACACGTCTGGCGTTACAGGACACGTGGAAACGGTATCCGCAACTCTTAGTGATGGCCACGGCGGAATCGACAATCTCAATTTCGTTTTCCAACAGGGAACGCCGACCCCGGGCGCTATATTGGAGGGAACGTCCGGAAAGGACGTCATCATCTCCAGCTTAGGAAACGACACCATGACCGGGAATGGCGGGGCTGATGCGTTCGTGTTCAGTGCGACGCTGGGTCACGATACGATTACGGACTTCCTTTCGGGCACCGACCACATCGACCTGAAATTCAATGCTCCGTTCGACGCAAATTCGTTCAGCAGCTGGATGGATTCACATGCCCAAGAGATCGTTCAGAATGGGCATATCAATACCGTGCTCCATCTGGACGCGACCGCGGCTCAGTTCGGCACCGGAGTTGACGAAAACACCATCACCCTACTCAATGTGAACAAGGCGGCGCTGACACTCAACGATTTCATTATTCATCCAGGCTCGATTGGCGCTTGAGCGGCAACAACATTAACTTTACGAACCCCTTGATGGGTTTTGGTCCGGAAACGGGCTGGATATGAGTGACTCCCGCGTCCCGCCAGCCTAAAATTCAATATGAACAGCGCCGAACCTCACAGCCCGGGCCAATCGCCCCGCACAGAGCTTGGAGACGCCCTCCACGCCTGCCGCAGCGCCTTTATCGGCGTCGGCGTGATGAGCTTCATCATCAACATTCTCTATCTTACCGGCTCCTTCTTCATGCTCGAGGTTTATGACCGCGTGCTGCCGAGCCGCAGCATTCCGACGCTGGTCGGGCTGATTATTCTCGCAGGCGGCCTCTATATCGCGCAGGGCATCCTCGACATGATCCGCGGACGCATTCTGAGCAGGATCGGATCGACGCTGGACGAAATGCTGAGCCAGCGCGTCTATGATATCGTGGTACGTCTGCCGCTGCGCGCCGGCAATCGCGGCGAAGGGCTTCAGCCGCTGCGGGATCTCGACAATGTCCGCAGTTTTCTGTCAGGCTCGGGCCCTGGCGCCTTGTTCGACCTGCCCTGGCTGCCGCTCTATCTGATCATCTGCTTCATGTTTCATCCCCTGATCGGTGTCACCGCTTCGATCGGCGCGATGCTTCTGGTCTCGCTGACGGTGCTGACCGAGTATCTGACCTTGGGTCCGGCGAAACGTTCGACGGTGCTCGCCGTGCGGCGGCAGGATCTCGCGCTCGCCAGCCGGCGAAACGCCGAGGTGCTGGTCGCGATGGGAATGGCGGGCCGGGTCGGACAAAGCTGGGAGCGCTCCAACCGCGACTATCTGACGAGCAATCAGCGCGCCAGCGACGTTGCCGGCGGACTTGGCGCGATCGCCAAGGTGATGCGGATGATGCTGCAATCGGCTGTGCTCGGCGTCGGCGCATGGCTCGTCATCAACCAGCAGGCGACAGCAGGCATCATCATCGCCGGCTCGATCCTCAGCGCTCGCGCGCTGGCGCCGGTCGATCTGGCGATCGCCCACTGGAAGAATTTCGTCACTGCGCGGCAAAGCTGGCAGCGCCTCAACAGGCTCCTCAGTTCCCTGCCGCGGCAGACAGCGCCGACACTGCTTGAGCAGCCTCGCAAGATCGTTTCGGTGGAAAACCTGACGGTGCACCCGCCAGGTGACCAAAAGCTCGTGGTGCTGGATGTCAGCTTCAAGCTCGAGGCGGGACAGGGCCTCGGCGTTATCGGTCCGAGCGGATCAGGGAAATCATCTCTGGTGCGGGCCCTCGTCGGCGTATGGCAACCGTTCCGCGGCCATGTCCGGCTTGATGGCGCCGCACTGGATCAATGGTCGTCCGAGGTTCTTGGCCGTCATATCGGCTATCTGCCGCAGGACGTCGAGTTGTTCGCCGGCACCATCGCGCAGAACATCGCCCGCTTTGAGGAGAACGCTGATTCCGACGCGGTCATCGCCGCCGCGCATAGTGCCGGCGTTCATGACCTGATCGTCGGCATGCGCGACGGTTACGATACCTATATTGGAGACCAAGGCAGCGTGCTCTCGGCCGGACAGGCGCAGCGCATCGCGCTGGCTCGCGCGCTCTATCGCGATCCCTTCCTGATCGTACTTGACGAGCCGAACTCCAATCTCGACAGCGATGGTGACGAGGCGCTCACCCGCGCGATCCGCGCAACGCGGGCACGCGGTGGTGTTGTCATTGTCGTGGCTCATCGCCCGATCGGGATCGAAGCCGTGGATCAGATTTTGGTACTGAAGGATGGACGCGCTCAGGCCTTCGGGCCGAAGGACACCGTTCTGAGTCAGGTGCTTCAACGCACGCCCATCAAAGTGGTCGCGGACGGCGGAGTGGCCAAGCCATGAAACAAGTCATGAAACGGCTAAATCTGAGGCGCCAAAGTCTTTCAAAAATAGAAAGCAAGGCCCGCCGGCTCATCGACACGGTCACCTCGAAGCTTGATCGCATCGCGATCTTCAACGGCCTCAATGTACCCGGCGCGCGCAAATCGATCCGCCTGCATCTGATCGTTGGCCTGGTTCTCATCTCCTTTCTGACCCTCGGCCTTGGCGGCTGGGCTTCCACAGCGCAGATATCCGGCGCATTGATCGCTCCCGGCTCCATCGTGGTCGAATCCAACGTGAAGAAGGTGCAGCACCCGACCGGAGGCGTGGTCGGCGAAGTACGCGCCCGCGACGGAGATCAGGTTAAAGCCGGTGACGTTCTGGTGCGCCTCGACGACACCGTCCCGAAGGCCAGCCTCGCCATCGTCACCAAGGGATTGAACGGCCTGTGGGCTCGTGCCGCGCGCCTCACCGCGGAACAAAACGATGCCGATCACATCACCTTTCCGCCACAGCTTTTGCAGGCTGCCGACGATCCGGACGTCAAAGCGCTGATAAACAATGAAACGAAACTGTTCGATGTGCGCCATTCGGGTCGCACAGGTCAAAAGGCTCAGCTCAAGGAGCGTATCGCACAGCTCAACGAGGAAATCAGCGGGCTTGAAGCGCAGGAAAACGCCAAGAGCCGCGAAATCGATCTGATTCAAAAAGAGCTCATAGGCGTGCGCGATCTTTACGCCAAAAATCTCATTCAGATTTCGCGGCTCACCGCGCTGGAGCGCGACGCCGCCCGGCTCGACGGCGACCGTGCCCAGTTCATCGCGCAAAAGGCGCAGGCAAAAGGCAAGATCACCGAAATCGAATTGCAGGTCATCCAGATCGACAAGGACCTTTCCAGCGAAGTCTCCAAGGATTTGCGCGAAGCGAACGACAAGATCGGCGAACTGGTGGAACGCAAGGTTACGGCCGAAGATCAGCTCCGACGCATCGACATTCGCTCACCGCAAGATGGCATGGTGCTGCAATCGAGCGTCCATACAGTTGGCGGTGTGGTGACTGCCGGAGACGCGATCATGATGATCGTCCCTCAAGCCGACAATCTTTCGGTCGAAGCGAAAGTCAATCCGCAGGATATCGACCAGCTTCGCATCGGGCAAAAAACGCTACTGCGCCTTTCAGCATTCAACCAGCGCACCACGCCGGAGCTTAACGGCGCCGTCAGCCGCATCTCGCCCGACACCACAGTGGATCAGCGCACCGGCCAGAGCTTCTACACCATCCGCATCACGATGCCGCCCGATGAGGTCGCGCGGCTCGGCGACATTCGTCTCATTCCGGGCATGCCGGTTGAGGCCTTCGTGCAGACCGGCGACCGCACCATGCTCTCTTATCTCGCCAAGCCCCTCAGCGATCAGTTGATGCGGGCGTTCCGTGAGAAATAATTTGGGAAATCAGTACAACCTACTATCACATCCAGCTCTAACGCCGGGCGCGTCTTCAGCTTCTTAGCGGATTTAAATGGCAGCTTTAAATTCAGGAATCATATCCCTCAGGACCGACACAATCACACTTCGTTGTTCATTGGTAACAGCAACATCGAGAGTGGAAAGCCAATTGCGCAACACCTGCAGTGGCAATTCGTTAGGCCTCGCCGCCATAATACCTTCGATCCCAATATCCGTTGTTGATTCTGAATCGGAGAACAAGATTTCGTGGAGACGCTCACCCGGACGCACCCCGGTGAATACAATGTCGATGTCGTGACCGAGTTGAAGTCCCGAAAGGTAGATCATTCGCTCTGCAAGATCGACGATCTTCACCGGCTGCCCCATGTTCAGCACATAAACTGAAACATCGGGACGCGTCGGACTTAGCGCATGCGTTGCGGCCGTGATCACCAGATCGCAGGCTTCGCGGATAGTCATGAAATAACGCACCATGTCGGGATGGGTCACTGTCACCGGACCGCCGACATCAATCTGCGCTTTGAATTTGGGAACCACAGACCCGTTCGAAGCCAGCACATTGCCAAAGCGAACTGAAATCAACCGCGTTGGCGCGTGGTTCTTTTCCTTCGTCTGTTCATGATCAAGCGCCTGACAATACATTTCGGCGAAGCGCTTGGTCAGCCCGAGCATCGACACGGGCTCGATTGCCTTGTCGGTCGAGATCATCACCATTGCCTCGGCGCCCTCCGCGACAGCTGCATCCGCCACATTTACAGTTCCGAAGATATTGGTTTTGACACCTTCGGCCCAATCCCGCTCCAGAATCGGCACGTGCTTGAGTGCTGCAGCATGAAAAACAATGTCCGGCTTGAATTCTGCCATGACCCGCATAATCCGCGAGCGATCGCGAATATCCGCGATACGACCCTCAATCTTTGCTTCCGGATATTTGGCGTTCAGAATTTCCGTCACAGCGTGTAATGCGGGCTCCGCATTTTCGATTATCAGCAGGCGCAGAGCACCGAAAGCAACGGCACGATCGCAAATCTCCGACCCGATTGAGCCCCCGCCGCCCGTTACAACCACCGATTTGTCCTTAACGAAACTTTCAAGACGGCCGTAATCGATGCTGACGCTCGGGCGCAACAGCAAATCTTCCACCGCGACCGGCTTCAATTGCGGCGTCTCTCCCCCGCCTTCCAGCGATGGAAGACGGCTAATCGTCAAGCCAAGTTTTCGAGCCCGCGTCAGCACCCGCTCTGGATGCGATTCGGCGTCGAAGGCGGACGGCAGCATGATAACGCGGCTTATCGCTATGCCGCGGCGCGAAAAATCCGAAACTACATCAGCAAGATCAGTGAACCCCCCAAGGACGGCAACGCCACGGATGGATTGTCCATGATCCGATTTTGCGGGCGATAAAATTCCGGCTGATGAAATACGTTTGACCGCCCCGTTTTCGATGGCACGAATCAGGACTTCTGCATCAGAGGTGCGCCCCAGCAAAAGTGCTGGCGCAGAACCATTGTCGCGTGCCTGGTTCCTTGTTCGCGTATATTGAAAATAGCGATATGCCAGGCGCAGTCCGCTGAGAAAAAATATTTCCAGAAACCAATAAATGATGATTGTCGTCTTGCCGAAAAAAAATCCGCCATAAGCATTGGGAGCGACCAATATGTAGTCGATCGCGACCAGCGTGATCGCCAGAATGGTCGATACCCTCACGATATTGAAGAGATCCGGCAGGGAAATGAACCGCCATTTTGTGACGGCCAGTTTTGAAAAATAAAAAACAACGACGCTAAACAAAACGAAAAACGGCAAAACAGATAACAGAATTGGAAGACGCTCGGTTAGCCCTCCCATCTCGAACCGCAAATAAAAGCTGACGAGAACGGCCGCCGCCGTCACGATGGCATCGTGCAAAATGATTAGATAATTGCGCCAGGTCAGTCCGAAACGGGGGTACATTCCAAAACCATGTAGAAAAACAGTCATGTTTTCAATACTATTATTTGAATTTAAAAGCTGTTTGCTGGCGCCAACGAGACGATCCGACTAAGCAACCTTTCTAGTTGCATTTACAGGCAACCCCCAATCCAGTCACCCGTGGGATTGCGAGCCAGATGGTGGCGATTTCGGCTACATACAGGAGGGTCGGACCGTCAGCAAGCGCTACGCGATCTGCCTGGCGACGAAACCGCGTCTAGCACTAGCGAACCTTTCGTGATTTGACGCTCCGAAATGTAAATTTCATTTATAAACACCGAATTCTCGGCTGTTTTCTCTAATCCGGGCATAGCCGCGCACGAATACACTTCTCACATGGCTATTGCATTGAACGTATTAGTAAAATCTGACTATAGGCCCGAGATTGATGGTCTGCGTGCAATCGCGGTCTTACCTGTCGTGTTCTATCATGCTCATTTTTCATGGTTTAAGGGCGGGTTTCTCGGCGTCGACGTCTTCTTCGTCATTTCAGGATTCCTGATCACGTCCATCCTTCTTGAGGAACCCTCGCTTGCGCGGTTCTACCGGCGCAGGGCTAGGCGCATACTCCCAGCGCTGTTCCTCGTGCTCGCCGCCAGTTTCATCGCAGCCTATTTTATTCTCACGCCCGCCCCGCTCGAAGAGTTTTCAAAGAGCGCACTGGCGACCATCCTCTTCGTCGCGAATGTCTTTTTCTGGTCGCGCACAGATTATTTTGCGGAACCGGCGGCGATGACGCCGCTGCTTCACACCTGGTCGCTGGCCGTAGAGGAACAGTTCTATGTGCTGTTCCCTCTTTTGCTTATCGTGTTCGCGCGGCTTCGCAGGATCACCGCCGGGCTTCTGATCCTGACGGCCCTGTCGCTAGCGGGCTGGTTCGCAACAAAAGGACCGGCGGTTTTCTATCTCACGCAATTCCGCGCATGGGAATTACTTGCAGGAGCACTGCTGGCGCGATCCGAACAACTCTATGGCCGCAGACGTTACGAGTCGGCCGGATGGATCGGCGTCGCTTTGATCGCGTTCGCCGTTACACAAACGGACATTACGATGCCACGGTTAGGATCGCTGCTAGCCTGCGCAGGGTCCGCAATCATCATTTATGCCGGCGGACCTCGCACGATATCGGCGCGCCCGCTGATTGCAATCGGACTGATCTCTTATTCACTTTATCTGTGGCATCAGCCTCTATTCGCCTTTACGCGGCTATATATGATCCGGACGCCGGACACGGCCATCTACGTCGCGCTCATCGGCCTCGGGCTGGCGCTCTCTGCGCTGAGCTGGCGTTTCATCGAACAGCCCTTCCGCCACGGCGCACTCGCGTCCGTGCAACCGATCTGGATTGCTGGCGGCTTGCTGACCGGCCTCGCCGGAATGGGAATCGCGCTCGCCGGTTTGCCAAACAGATACACGACCGATCAGCTTGCCTTGCTCAATGCAAAGCCGGAGCGTGGTGTGGAAATCATCGACGGGCGTCCCTGCCGGCGGACTGTCGCCGATGCTTGCGTGATCGGTATGCCCGGCGGGATGCCAAGTTTTGCTGTGCTCGGCGACAGCCACGCCGAGACGCTGACGGCGCCGCTGGCGCGTGAGTTCAGGAAGCTGTCAATCTCCGCTTACGTGTTCACCAATTCGGGTTGCCCATTTATCGCTGGTGTTGTCGATCTGACGACGCAATCCAATTGCGACCAGAAGGTCGATGACGCGATCAAAGCGTTGATGGAAAAGCAGATCAAATCCGTCATCATCAATGACCGCAGCACCGCCTATATCCTCGGAAGTCGTTTCGACAACGGAGAAGGCGGCATTGAGCCGGGTGACCCTTTTCCTTTCGCACCGCTGGGATTTGAGGGTGATGAAACGGCAAGAATTTCAGCCATGAAATCTGCCCTGCTGGCGACACTACAGCGTCTGCTCAACTCGGGCATCACCATCTATTATGTCTTGCCGGTGCCGGAAGTTGGGTGGAATGTTCCGCGCGTTCTGGTCAGGGGTCTCGGCAACCTGACAACAAGCCAAGCGCTCTATCAGGCAAGGCATGCAATCGTGCGCGATATCGTCGGGCAATTGTCCGAAAACAGGAATTTCATTCCGATCTATCCGGACAAGATATTTTGCCCTGATGCGCGCTGTAGGACATCGGGAAATGGGAAGGTGTTTTACACAGACACCGATCATCTCAGCAGCGACGGAGCAGACCTTCTCGTTCCGGAGATCGTGAAAGCCATCAAGGCGTCAGGCCAGGCGGGCTAGAGCCCGCCTTTTGTTTTACGAATTAATCAACCCAGCGCGGCACGCAGTTCGGCCTGCGTGGGATAGGTAATCAGCACGGCGCGGTGCGGGCCGTGAAACACGAACATCGCCCCGGCGGCGGCGGCGGCAGCCCCGCCCTCATTCACAGCGCGGCGGAAATCCGCGACCGATCCTGCGCCGCCCGAGGCGATCACCGGAATTCTAACAGCGGAGGCGACCTGCCTCGTCAGATCGAGATCGTAGCCCTGCATAGCACCATCACGATCAATCGACGTCAGGAATATCTCGCCCGCACCGTACTCTTCCATACGCTTGGCCCATGTCACCGGATCTTGGCCGATCGCTTTGCGGCCACCATTGACGAAGACCTCGTAGCGCCCGAGAAGCTTGCGCTTGACGTCGATCGAAACCACGACGGCCTGACTGCCGAACTCGCGCACCGCGTCGCGCACAATTTGCGGATTCTTGAATGCGACCGAATTGACAACGACTTTCTCGATGCCGGCAGCGAGAATTTGCCTGATCTGATCGACGCTTGTGATGCCGCCGCCGTAGGCTACCGGCATGAAACATTCGCTGGCGATGTCGCGTATCACGCCGAAGGCCGGGGGCTTTTCCTCAACCGAGGCTGTGATGTCCAGCAGAACCAGTTCGTCGACTTCCTTATCATTGAAAATCCGGATCGCGTTGATCGGGTCGCCGACATATTTAGGGTCCTTGAACGCACGCGTCTTGACGAGCCCCGCGCCGCGCAACAGTAGACTGGGGATGACGCGCGCCTTCGGCATCAGAAGCGGTCCACGAAGTTCTTGAGAAACCACATGCCGAACTTATGGCTCTTCTCAGGATGGAATTGCGCGCCCATGATGTTGTCTTTTTGGATCGCAGCCGCGAAACCGCCGCGGCCGTAGCGCGCCTCAAGCAGCATGTCGTCGCGCTTGCAGCCTATGAAATAGGAATGCGCGAAATAAAACCGCGCTTCCGGCGGCAGGCCAGTTATCAGCGGAAACGCGCGAACCTGGTCGACCTCGTTCCATCCCATATGCGGCACCTTGAGATCGGGCTCGTCCTGCTGGTCGAAGCGGATCGTGCGAGCGTCGAACCATCCCAGCCCCGGAAGAACGCCCTCCTCGCTGCCGGCGCTCATCAACTGCATCCCGAGGCACACGCCGAGCACCGGAACGCGCTCGGTCAACGCCTTGTCGTTGAGAACCGTGATCATGCCGCTGGCGCTCAACTTCTCCATGCCAGCGTCGAACGAGCCGACGCCCGGCAAAATGATTTTGGTTGCCTCGCGCAACTGTGCCGGTGACGACGCGATCCGCGACTCCGCGCCGATCTTCTTCAGCATGTTCTGCATCGAACCGAGATTGCTAGTGCCATAATCAACGATTGTAATCATGACGGGGAATGTTCCGGCCCGCGCTCGCACTCGTTCAACAGCGACGCCATGTTAGGGACGAACCCGCCGGAGAAATAAACCTCTTGGGTCGATGACGGCACCTCGCCCCACCCGCGCGCATCCACCAGCGCGTGAAGCTCGGCGGCGTCCCGCACCAGCAACGCGTCGCCGCGCGTCACCAGATCGAGCACCTGTGCGTGGCTCGGGCCGGCGACGACGCAGGTCGGCGTTCCGATGCCTAGTGCCTCGTAGTGGCAGGCCGATGAAATGCTCAAATGAAGGTCCGCCATCGCGATCATCTGGTAAGTGTCGGGCTGCGCGTCGCCCGCGATAATTTCCACGCGCCGGTCGGCGCCGAACAGATCGCGAAAACGCGCGTCGCCGCTATCATAACCGGGATGCAGCTTGACGATGAAGCGCATTGGCCTGTCCGAGAGCGCCAGGAATTTTTTAATAAAATCAATAGTATATTCGACGCCAAGACCCTGCAATGTGAAAATCAGTACGGGTATCTGCGGATTGCTTGCGAATCTCGCCGCCCTCAAATCGCGATTGATCTCGACCAATGGCGCGCCGACGGAGCGAATGCGGCCGATCTTCCCCAACGCAGTCCCGGCGAGGCGCTCAGCCCAGTACGGTCCATACACCGTAAGATAGTCGGGCAAAAGCAGGCTGTCCTTGTCGGCAGCGAGGACCCACGCCGGAAGATTGTCCGGATGGAATTCGCTGAACAGGCCGTGCTGCATTTCCACAAAGCTGATGCCGCACGCGCGCGTAGCGAGAAACAGCGCGAACTGTCCCGAATTCGGCACCATGACCGTGCGGGCACCGAAGCGCCGCAAAACCTGTTCGTAAAGCCGCGCGCGAATCTTCAGCACGTCGTATTTACGCCGAACCCGCGCTGCGGTGAAATCGTGCAAGCCAAGATCGCGCCGGATCAGACTGGATAACGCGTCGAAGACTTCCGCATGCGTGCGCGACGGAAACAGCCGCGCGGTCAATGCGCTCACAAGAAACACCGGCGTGTCGTCGAACACCGGCGCGCGCGCGGCCTCTTTCTCGGCGCGAGTGAAGCCCCCGGCATCGAGCGACGACATTTTCGCGCCGCCGGAAATACCGTCGATCATGTGATCGAAATAGACATCGAGAAAGCCGCGCTCGTCGCGCGTGCGCAAACCGGAATTCGAGGTCTTGCCGAGATAACGGATGCCGCGCACAGGAAAGGCGAGCTGCCATGCCGCCGCGATCAGCGTGCCCAGCATGCCGGGACGCGAGATCGCACTGCGCGACAGATCGAGGTTCTGCAGCGCCAGCGATATTTCAAACCGCAGAATCCGCCAGATCGATATACCATCGACAACGAACCCGAACGCGTCGTGCCGCTGCTCGAACGCGTCGAGTATGACGGCGGCTTCCGCCTCGGACCTTGTCGTCGCTGCCTGCTGCATCATGCCGGCGGGATCGCGCCGCTCCGTTTCAATGCGCGCTAGTCCTTGCCGTAAATCCGCGCGACCAGTTCCGTCGTCGCCAGCGCGTCGTCCAGCGTCGGTGCCGCGGCCTTGCCGCCGCGCCACGCCGCCACCACGCGCTCTGCCTGCACCCTGAAGCCCGGCTTGAAATCGGTATCGCTCGCTTCAGGTTCGACAGGATTCAACTTGCGCTCGCCGGCATTCTGGAAGGTGGCGCGCTCCAGCGGCCGCAACTCCCAGCGCCGCCGCGCCGTCGTCACCGTGCAGGCCCACGGCCCCGGCGCATGCCACAGCGCCTCATAAATTCCCGCGTCGCCGCTGTCAAAGGTGACCTGCGCCAGCACCACGCCGGGCTTCTGCGGATCGAACCGGATCAGCGGCGTCACCGACGTCAGCGCGCCGCGCCCGAACGTCATCAGATAATCGACCAGATGAATCGAATTGGCGAACATCCAGTTGTCGACCACGTTGGCCTGATGGCCGATGGCGCGCGCGGTCTCGAGGCTCTGCTGGTCCTGCACATGGATGAAGCGCGGACCGGGATCGCTCTCGAGATCGGCGAGAACGGCCCGCGTCGAGGACAGCGTGCGGCGGTTGAGGCCGACCCATACTTTGCGGGCCGCCGCTTTTCCGGCGTCGGCGACAGCCCTCGCTTCGGCCAGATCGAGGCCGATCGGCTTTTCCATGAACAACGCCCAGGGATATTTAAAACATTCCTCCGCGACCGCACGGATCGCGGGCTCATACACCGCCATCACAACGAGATCGGCCTTGCTGCCCTCCCACATCTGCGCGATGCCGTCATAGACGTTTGGAATCCCGAACTCGGCGGCGAGCGCCTCGGCCTTGTCGCGGGTCCGGTTTGTGATGCCCACAATCTCCACACCCGGCACGTCCGCGAAGGCGCGCAGATGCTCGCGGGTCATGCCTCCCGCGCCGACAAAAGCGACGCGGCACTTGCGGTTGTCCGTCATTCCAGTCCCCAGCTCAACATTCGCTCACGCCCATGGAAATACGCGATCCGCCGGCAATTTTTCCGACTTCAAATCGATTGTCGCGCCGCCACGCTCATCGGACAGATAAGCCGCCACGAGAATTCTCACGACCGAACGGCCGACACGACCGTCGGGATAGTTCTGCTTCGCCAGCAAGGCCGACAGCACCGCTCGCGTCGGCGCGACGGCGTCGGCCGGCGTGATGTCGCCCTCCTCGGTGTCCCACGGCATGCCGTAGCGCGTCGTTGGCTGGTCGCGGTGCTCGGCCTTGCGCGCCACGAGACGCATCCGTCCGGCGAGTTCGTCGATATCGAGCCGCCCGAAGCGGCCACCGTAAGAAACGAACATACCGTGACCTTGGTCGGTGCCAGTGTCCATGTAAAACCGTTTGCCGCTCGCGGTGCAGACACGCACACTTCCGGCGCGATCCTGAAACTCCGCGCCGCGCGGATTTGGCACCGCGTCCTTCGAGAACCACGCGTTGACAATGGTCGGCTCCTCGTCGGTCATGTAGCGGAACATCTCGAAGTAATGCGAGCCGTTCATCGACATGCCGAAATTGCCCGCGACCACGTTGACGCTGCCCAGCCCGCCGAACGCCGCTCCGGTCACTATCTCCTTCGCAAGCGTGTATTGCTCCATGAAGCGCATCTGATGATTGATCGCCAAATGCGTGCCGGCCTTGTCGCAGGCGGCGATCATGCGATCGCATTCCGCCAGCGACACTGCCATCGGCTTTTCGCACAGGACGAACTTCGCGCCAGCTTCCGCTGCGGCACAGACCAGATCGCAATGTGACGGCGCGGTGGTGGCAACCACGATGCATTCCGGTTTCAGCGCACGGATCATGTCAAAAGGATCCGTAAACAGCCGGTCCCGCGTGAGTCCAGCCTCTTCCGCTTTCGCAAAAGTCTGCTCGAACCTGTCGCTCGCACTGACGACATCGAGATGCAGTGAATTCAGCACCTCCAGATGACGCAATCCCATTCGTCCCAATCCAATCAGCGCGGCATTCACGATCATCTCCGGTATTCTGAATTAAAGAGAAAATTGCCAGATCAGCTTGTCGCGGATGACGAAGCAACCTCGGCGACGCGCCGTTCGGCGGCGCGCTCCACCACATCCTTCACCAATGCGGCGAAACGCTCTGGCGATTTGCCGTCGGCGCAACCCCAATAGTTCATCACGCTCCGCTGACGTTCCGCAATATCGGCGGCGAAGGCCGGGTCGTCGACGAAACGATTTAGGGAGGCATGGAAGTCCGAAGCATTCTTGACATGCACGACGCCCGGCGCGGATTCGAAATCTGAATAGCAATAGCGATAGGTGTCGTAGTTTACGACAGGGATCCCGCAAGAGACCGCCCACCGAATCGTGGCCGAGATTGACGCGACGTAGAGGTCGCAAAGCGGAATGAGGTTAGCGGTCGGCTCGCGCGAGAGTTTGATGTTCGCGGTCTCATAAGCCGCAAGCCGCTCGACGGGAATCCGAGGATGTGGCCTGATGAGAATATTGGCCTTATCGCCAAGCGACTTGAAAGCTGCCATCCACGCATCGATCAGCGCCTCGTAACTTGGAAATTCAAAACCGTGCCCCGTCGCATCGACGTATTGATCCGGCGGAAACCCGCAGACGATCAGCGGCCGGTCAGGCTGGAAGCCATACTTAAGACGAAGTGCTTCCTCCAGCCGGGCCTTGTCCGAGCAATCGTGAAACGGAATAGTGTAGTTAAGATCACCCGTAACTTTGAGCTGTTCGGCAGGAAAGCCGAGCCCGAGATAAAAATCACGCTGAGCCGCACTGTCGAGCGCAATCGCGGCTGCTTCGCCCCGGTTCAGAATCCACGGCGCTGGAGTGGAGAAGCCACTTCGTTCGATAGCCCAAGCAAGCAGCGCGGGCAGTCTCAGCGTCGGCCGGCCTTCGTAGTCGAAGCGCCACTTCGGATATTGCTTCGCTACCCACCGCCCCGGCGCAATATCCGCGCGATGAAGCGGATTGTGACGATAGTGACGCGCAGGCTCCGCCGGATTGGGAATCGTGAAGGGCGTCAGGACCGTGGGAATCCCGTATGCGCGCCCCTTGACGACGAAGACATTCGATAGCGTCTCGATGTTAAGCTCCGGCAGGATGATCACGTCGGGACGGGTGGTTTGCAGAAAATTGTCGATGCTTGCGGCATAGAACGACAGCCGGCTCACCCTAGGGCCCACCAGCAGGACCTGGCGAGCCATCGCGAAAAGAAATCGCAGCGGCGCAGTGAGAAGTCTCAGCAACACTTCCAGCAAACCTCCGGCCGCGAACGCGACCGCAAGAACAGCGTGAAGCACCGGCGACTTGCGTGCGAGATCCTTCAGGAAGTCCCGAACGTCCTGCCTGCGGCGCCGCTGGGCGGCGGTTGCGGCTCTGAGGATTTTCTCCAGACGGGCTCCAGCCGGTTTCAGGCGGCGCGAATAAAACGGTATCAGTAAATATAACGCCCGGCGCAACCCTGTTTTAGGAAATCTGAATCCCCGTTTTGAGATTTGCTCGCTTTGTCCAAGCGCGCCAGTCGTCCTCAGGATCGAGTAGTCATAAATTTCATATAGCCGAGTTGTTTCATTCATCGAATGGGCACTTTGGAAGACAATGGCCACGATGTGTGCGCCGGCCTGAAGGCGCAACGTCTCCGCAGCGGCGATGCAATGCGACACCATCGCCAGCGAGTCTATGTAAAATAGGGCCTTGAGCGGCGGCATCGTCGATCCCATCAATTGTCGTGGCCGATGACAACGGGCTCGGCGACATCGGTCGCCGCTGGACCGTCTTCGACGAGGTCGAGCGATTGCGATTCGATCATGCGCGCATAGAAGCCACCGCGCGCGATCAGATCGTTGTGACTTCCGACCTCCACCACCGCCCCCTGATCGACAACGACGATCGAATCCGCGAGCCGCACGGTAGATAGCCGATGCGCGATAGCAATCACAGTCTTGCGTCGTGCAAGCGTACGGAGCTGCTTCTGAATCGTGCGCTCGGTCAACGTGTCAAGCGCGCTGGTCGCCTCATCCAGAATGATGATGTCCGGGTCGCGCAGAAACGCACGAGCGAGCGCCAGCCGCTGCCGCTGACCGCCGGACAGCCGCGATCCGCGATCACCGAGGACGGTTTCATACCCCTCCGGCAATGTCATGACCCAGTCATCAATCGCCGCAAGCTGCGCAGCCGCTCTAATCTGGTCTGTCGTTACAGGCTCCTTCAATCCGAAACACAGATTGGCACGGATGCTGTCATTGATAATCACGATATCCTGCGTGACTACGCCAAGCCGCCGCCACCATGAGGCAACCGCAAGCCGGTTGAGATCGACACCATCGATCGTAACCCGCCCGGAATCCGGACGATACAGCCGCGCGATCAGATTGATAATCGTCGATTTCCCTGATCCTGACGTTCCGACAATTGCCATCATGTGCCCTTGTGGAATACCAAAACTGACCTTGCGCAGAACATAGCCGCCGTTTTTGGCGTAGGAAAAATTCACGTCCTCAAGACGGATTTCCTTCCGGAACGATTCAAGGACGACGTCACCATCCTTTTCGCGCGCATTTTCGCAGGCCGACAGGAAAGCTTCGTATTCCTGGAACGCATCGAGGTGGATCACGATGTTGTTGCGCGAAATGCTGATCATGCTGAGCGGTGAAAGTATCCGAAACAATAGAACAATGAAGATCACAAGAACACCGACCGCCTGGGCCGCGGTCTCGCTGCTCAACGTACCGACGCCGATGACGATGAAGCATATCAGGAGGCCGCCCATGGTGCTGAAGAACGGCACCGTCATATTCTCCACCGCGACTGTTTTATCGCGCGCTCGCTCCAGCCTCGTCACCGTAGCTTGAACGTCATTTTTTACGTCCTCGGACGCGCCCGCGAGGCGTATAAGTTTGGCACCGTTCAACGTCTCGAAATAGATCTGGCCAAACTGCTCGTTGGCCGCCGACAGTTGGATGCCGACGTCGCGAACGACCTTCGACGTCAGCGCTCTAAAAGCCAGCGTCGTACCAATTACATAAACGAACGCGATCACGAATAGTGACGGCGAGACGACAGTGAGCACTATGATATAGCTGACGAGGATGAGAATGCTGGAGATTAGAGTCGAGAAAAACCGAAGCGCGATACCGATGCGGGCTGGATGATTAACCGTCGCATTGCCGATCTGTCCCGCACCGATGGTATCGATGAATTGCATACTGGTGCCGATCAGCGCATCGAAGGCTTTCAGCCGGAGCGTGAAATCGACACGGTGCGGAATGATGTAGCCGATATATTCCTGAACGAATTGCAGGCCCCCGCGCAACAGAACGATAATCATCATCAGGCTGCCCGCCCATATCAACCGCGTATCGGACGGCAGCGCATCAAAGACACTCGAAATCCGCCCCAGCACCGGAACGTTTGCGAAAACGTTGCTTTTGCCCATCGTCTCCAGCAATGGAACGAGCAGGAACACGCCAAAGCTTTCGGTGAGGACACCGAACACCGCGAGAAACATGAACAACACCAGCAGGACGCGCTGGCTGCGGCCGTTTCTCCAGATCATTCGGACCACTTGGTGGTAGTCCTGAAGCCGTTTGATGATCATGTGCCCAAATCCATGTCGCCGGTCACATGTTACGGTCACTTGCCGGTGTATGACGTTAGTTATTGAAAGTTATAGGTTTTTTGCCGCTACTCGTCACCCCTTTTACCGCGGGCATGCTAGGCTGTGGCGAGCTAGAGGCGTCTCTGTTTGCGGGGAACAAGTCAAGCGCGATCTGCGGGAATTGGCCCAAGAATCGAAGGCGATATCGATGATGGGAGGGTGCGCCGCTGGAGAGTGCGCCGCCTCTATTCATGTTGCCCGATTCAACAGCTGGCCGCGCACGCCGCCTTCAAGTGGCATGATCGCGGCAACTACGCTCGACAATCCCGACGACCCGCTCGATGTCACGATCCGTCATACCCGGATATAGCGGCAGGGTGATGATCTTTTGATAAGCAGCTTCAGCGACAGGACATAACCCCGGCTCGGTGCCGATACGCGTACGGTAATAACTGTTCAGATGCACCGGTCTGTAATGAACATTGGCGCCGATGCCCTCAGCGCGCAGCTCCGCGAAGATCACGTCGCGATCGCAGCTGAGCTGGTCGAGGTTCAGCGCCACCACATAAATATGATAGGCATGGTCGCGGCCGGTGCGCCTTGTCAGCGGCGTCAACCACGGCATGCCGGTAAACAACGCGTCATAGCGCGCCGCGATCTCCTTGCGCCTGCTCAGCCATTGCGGCAAACGGCGCAACTGACTGCGACCGAGCACCGCCTGAAGATCGGTCAGACGATAATTATATCCGAGTTCAGCCATATCATAGGCATGGGTCATCTGCCTGTCGCGCTCGCGATGATCGGTAGCAATGCCATGATTGCGGAAGCGACGCGCGGCGGCGGCCCGGTCAGGATCGCCCAGCGCGACCACGCCACCCTCGCCTGACGTAATATGCTTCACCGGATGAAACGAAAATGCACTGGCGGTCGCAAGCTGGTCGGCCGATATCGAATCATGCCTGGCGCCGATCGCATGGCAACGATCCGCTACAATTAAAAGCCCGTGTTCGCGCGCGATCGCATTGAGCGCATCGTAATCGGCCATCTGCCCCGCATAATCGACGGCAACAATGGCCTTGGTGCGCTTGGTGATACGTGCACGCACCGAATTAGGATCGATCAGAAGAGTGTCGGGCTCCACGTCGACGAAAACCGGCGTGCCCCCAGTGTAGAGCACGGCATTAGCGCTAGCAACGAAGGTCATCGCTGGTACCAAGACCTCATCGCCAGGCCCAATCCCGCAAATTTGCATCGCGCAATGGAGCGCCGCGGTGCCACTGCTGACTACTACGCAATGCGGCACCCCTAGATATTCCTCAAGCGCCCGTTCGAAAATTCCTATCTCTGGGCCTGTCGTCAGCCAGTCGCTAGTCAGGACGCGCGTAACCTCGGCGATGTCCTCCTGATCGATGCTGTGCCGCCCATATGGGAGCGGGGACCACGTCTCTTCCGTCACGAGACACCGTTTACGAGCAAACCTCGTAAATCCTTGGCTTCTAGCCACCTCGAATTATTATCACTGGCATAAGTGAAGCTTTCCGAGACTGGCTTCCCGACATTCGCGTAGTTATGGGCATTCCAAAAAGAAAATCGAGGCTGCACCACATAACGATCGCCCAAATCAAGGCAATCGCGAGCATCATCTGACGAGATCATTGTTTCGTGCAGCTTTTCCCCAGGCCTAATTCCAACAATCTTTTGTTTAAGCTGTGGAGCCATTGCGCTCGCAAGGTCAACCACCTTCATGCTCGGGATTTTTGGTACAAAGAGCTCACCACCGTGCATTGTTTCAAGACTTGAAATCACGAAGTTAACCCCGTGATCAAGCGTTATCCAAAAACGTGTCATGCGGTCGTCGGTGATCGGCAGTTCCTTTGCACCCTCTTCTATGAGCCGCTTGAACGTCAGAACGACAGAGCCTCGCGATCCGATAACATTGCCGTACCTAACGACGCAGAAGCGTGTTCCGATTGATCCAGAGAGATTTTGCGATGCGATGAAAATTTTGTCCGAGACCAACTTTGTGGCGCCATAGAGATTTATTGGATTCGAAGCCTTGTCGGTGGATAAGGCTACCACCCGGTCGACGCCGCAGTCGAGCGACGCTCTCACGATGTTGTCGGCTCCGAGCACGTTGGTGCGGACACACTCCATCGGATTATATTCGGCGACCGGGACATGTTTCATTGCTGCAGCATGCACAACGATGTCTATCTCCCGCATGGCCAGCGTGAGACGTGAAAGATCACGAATATCGCCAATGAAGAAGCGCAGCCTGGAGTCCGAGAAATCTTCCGCCATCGCAACTTGCTTATGTTCATCGCGGGAGTAGATCACCAGCTTAGCCGGATTATGCGATGCCAGCACGGTCCGCACAAACGCACGCCCGAATGAGCCCGTTCCGCCAGTGACCAAAATGTTTTTCCCGTTAAGGCCCTTGTCGTTGCTTTTATTATCTTTCATTTTGAGCTTCCCGAAACTTTGATATGGCACACTCACGCACAGCGCCTTTCGCATATCAGCGACAGAGTGGCCATCGTTTAAAAGAAAAAATTCAATCCCTCGAAATGCCGCGCCTTGGCAGGCTTGATCACGAGATGAGGACTTTGCCCAAAAACAAGCGAGTTGGCGGGCACAATTTCATCGATCGCGCAGGCGTTGACCCCGAATATAACATTATCGCCGATTTTGCATCCTCCAATGATCTTCGACCCAGCAAGCATGAAAACGTTCTGGCCAATTACGGGGTATTGGCCGTGGTTGTTTCCCACCGTACAATTCTGTGAAAACATAAACCGATCGCCGAAAGTACCCCTGCCAATTACAGAGCCCATCGGATGGTCCGTAAAAAAGACGTCTGGAAGGCGCACCTCATGGAATAAATCGACGCCATTCAGGGCCTTGTTTAGATAGTATACTTTATCCGCAAGAATCCGATTTTTAGGCGACATTTCATGTGAAAGAAAATACAGGAAAATCGAGTACTGACCCGAATGGTAGGGAGAAAACAGCACCTGACCATCTTCGACAAAGTACCTGCTGTTGATTTGGCGGAAGCATTCGATGCTGGTTGAGAAAGCTGCTTTTACGTACGCATCGAGACATTCGCGTTCATCCGACTCCAGAATGAAGAGGGCGTCAATCTGCCGTTTTACGAAATTTGTCAGCCAGCCGGACGCAAGATAATCGGGATTGCTCACGTCAAACTCCGCTCCAAAACGGTTGCAAGATTATTGGCTTGTGATTTAGTGTAGCGCTGGAGACCAAGCAAGCGCCTTCGGAGTGGTTGAACATTCAACCGAACCGCCTTTGTTGCAATGCCGGCGCCCGAACCGCTGA
>DASWQB010000477.1:0-3212 GCA_036398335.1 Afipia sp.
TCCAGAACGCAGCTTCGGTTGCGGGTCTCTTGATCACCACCGAAGCGATGGTCGCCGAGCTGCCCAAGAAGGGCGGCAACGGCCCGGCCATGCCTCCGGGCGGCGGCATGGGCGGCATGGATTTCTGATCCATCCCCACAATGGACGATCAAGGGGCCGCGCAAGCGGCCCCTTTTGTTTGCGCCGCCGCCCGAGCATCAAACAGATTCCGAAATCGGCAAAGCCGATTTCGGATGGCGGCGGCAGGGCGGCATGGATTTCTGATCCACGCGTCTTCCACAGATACGAAATACAAAACCCCGGCAGCGATGCCGGGGTTTTTGTTTGTCTGTGCGGCAAAGCGAGGTCAGATAGACCTCCCGCGCTTTCGGTAGGATGGATCATCATGAGCAAGACGGTCACCCCCGGTCCGGTCACGCAAGGCATCGATCATCTCGGCCTCAGCGTGAGCGACCTTGCCGCCAGCAAGGCCTTTTTCGAACAGGCGCTGGGCTGGACGCAGTTCGGTGGCTGGCCGGATTATCCCTCCGTGTTTATGACCGACGGCGTGTCGCGGCTGACGCTCTGGCAATGCAAGGGCGGCGAGATCAACGGCTTCGACCGGCACGCCAATGTGGGATTGCATCATCTGGCATTGAAGGTGACGACGGGGGACGCGCTGCGCGAAGTATTCGCCACCGTGAGCAAATGGCCGGGCGTCGTGGTGGAATTCGCGCCGGAACTGGCGGGCAAAGGCCCGCGCGAGCATTTCATGATCTACGAGCCGGGCGGCGTCCGGATCGAGGTGTCCTACACCCCCGCATGACGATGGAAAAAATTCGCACCCGGATTTGAATGGCCATACACCAACCGAATGTCTAACGTGTGCCGATGTCGCGCCTCAAATCTCTGTCGATTGCCGTCGTTCTGTCACTGCTGCCGCTCGTCGCGCAGTCCGCTCCGGTTCACAAGCGTCCGGCGGCACGCTGGCATGGCTACGGTTTCCTGCCGGGCTATCAGCAGCCGCTGAGCAACAGCATGCCGCTCTATATGCAGAAAAACGCGCTGCAGCGCATGGCGCGCCGCGAGCGGCGGCCCTGGTACATTTATCCGCCTCCGCAATATTACGGATGGGATGGCGACTGGCACTATTTCGGACGGCCCGGCTTTTACCGCGGCCAGTACAACGGCGGCAGCTTTGGTCCTTGCTGGACGCAGACACCGATCGGCCCGGTCTGGAATTGCGGGTGATCGGCCTGTCGTAAAAAGCGCGGCCATCCCCCCGATGCCTCCGGGCGGCGGTATGGATTTCTGATTCGCGTTTCTCACGCAGTTGCGAATGCAAAAACCCGGCGGAAACGCCAGGGTTTTTGGTTTAGGCACACCCTCGATTCGACTCGATTCAGCGAATCAGGCATTTTTCTATTTTTAACTTAGAAGAGCTTGCTGGATAGTTCAGCGGCTATGCTGGCTTATGGAAAACAGTCATGGCCACTCAAGACATATTCATATTTTTTGCGGGGCGATGTGGGAACGAATTTCTCAACGATTTTAAGCGCGGTAAAGCCGAAAGAACGCACAAGCCAGTATGTAGTGCTCGCAGCACTTCATTCGCTTAACGCAGAAGTCGCTTCCGTAACGGTCAAAGAGATCAACGAGGTTTTAAAACTTCATTTGGGCAATAAAGCCCCATCAAATGTCGCTGCTGCGCTCAGGAAATACACATCTTATGTGGAGCCCACCGAGGTTGGCCCGCCATTGCGATGGCGACTGAAGTCAGAAGGAATCGCAAAATTAAGAGGCCTAAGCGGACTTGAGCTTGCTGCTATGGAGTCTGATGCTGCGTTTGACACAGATATCGGAATAGTGTGCGCGCTTGAACAACCAGAATTTGAAGCCGTGCAAGAAGCCTTTGGCGGAGCAAAGGCTTGGAAGGAGGTCGGCGATCCGCGCTTCACACATGTGTACCGAGAAGCAACAATACGCACGAACTCCGGAAAATTTCTAAGAGTTGTAGCGACAGCATCAACTTCAATGGGTTTGACTGCTGCAGCTATCGCAACGACACAACTGATTCTACAATTTAGACCTCGTATCGTCGCGATGATCGGAATTGCAGCAGGCACCCGGTCAGGCAACAAAGAATTTGGCGACGTGCTGATTGCCGATCCCAGCGTGGACTACAATTCCGGAAAGGTTGTCGATGTAGATGGGATCAGGGAATTTCTTCCCGACCCTTATCCTATCGGTATAAACGCACGTCTGCGAAGTGTCCTGCTACGCTATGCAAGCGATAGAAATGTATTCTCTGCAATTCGAGGACGTTGGAAGGAGAAATTACCAACGCGACCAAATCGTTTACATGTTGGACCTCTTGGCGCCGCAGATCAGGTGATCGACGATCCAACCCGCATTATCGAGATTACAAAAAACTGGAGAAAACTGGTCGGCGTGGAAATGGAAACTTATGCTGTCTATCGCGCCTGCCATGAGTCTCCAGATCCAAAACCACGAATGGTTTCATTTAAGTCTGTTTGCGATTTCGCCGCGGAAAAGACCGACTCTTGGCAAGCCTACGCAGCTTTTGTCGCCGCGCAATTTGCAGCAGATTTTTTCAAATCAGAATGGGATTCGTTGTGGTCAGGGATCAAAACTGAGAAGGACGCATAATGACGAAGAATCAATCAACAATTGCACCTGAAATTAGCGCTATCAGCGCAATACATGAAGCATTATCCAGCCTCGATCCAGCAGCTCAAATGCGCGTCTTGAAATACGTTGCGGAGATGCTGAATCTAAAGTTCGACACTGGCGCCACTTCGCGAAGAATCGACCATAATGAAGATAATCCAACGGATCAAAACGCATCGGATTCGACGGCAATCGCGTCTGACACCGAACAATCAGGCGATACCGAGGGCATCAACGCTATTGCGCTCAAATGGATGAAACGTAGTGGACTCGATCCAGCCAGCCTTCAGCCGTTTTTTAGTCTTGGTATCGATGAAATCGACCTAGTCGCCAAGTCCGTTCCAGGAAGTGGTAAAAAAGAACGAATGAAAAGCGTCCTGCTTTTGAAAGGCATTGCGGCATATCTCGGAACCGGTGTGCCTCGCGTTACTCACGAGCAATTAAAAGAAGCATGCATACATTACGATGCATATGACTCAACAAACTTCGCTTCGTATTTGAAATCATTCGCGGCTGAAGCGGGGGGAAGTAAGAGTAGCGGT
>DASWQB010000478.1:0-8108 GCA_036398335.1 Afipia sp.
CGTAGCCCGCATGAACTTGGCTGTGGCTGCGCTCCTCGGCATGAGGACCATTCCCTGTGCGAACCTCATCCTGAGGAGCCGCGCAGCGGCGTCTCGAAGGATGATGCCCGGTGAGTCGTGATACGCGCATCTGCGTTGCGAGGATTGGCGCCGCGCATGGCGTGCGCGGCGAAGTAAAGCTGTGGCCCTTCACCGAAGACCCGCTCGCGGTGTTGAACTACGGTCCGTTATCGACCAAGGATGGCGCGCGGCACTTTGAAGTGGTGCGCGCCCGCGTGGCGAAGGACCATCTGGTGGCGACGCTCAAGGGCGTCGCCAATCGCGACGACGCCGCGCGGGTCAATGGCGTCGAACTGTACATTCCGCGCGATGCTTTACCCGAAACGGACGAAGGCGAGTACTACCACGCCGATCTCATTGGCCTGCGCGCCGTCGATGCGCAGGATGGCGACATCGGCAAGGTGGTCGCCATCCATAATTTCGGCGCGGGCGACATCATCGAGATCGCACCGGCGCAGGGACCGACGCTGCTGCTGCCTTTCACCGATGCCGTGGTGCCAAGCGTCGATCTTGCCGCGGGCAAGGTGGTGATCGAGTTGCCGCAGGAGATCGAGGGGGATTCTCCCGGCAACGCGGATATCTGACGCGTGAGAATACATTCGATGAATCCCGGACTTGATCCGGCGATCCATCTTTACCGAAGAAGATGGATGCGCGGGTCAAGGCCGCGTATGACGATTTTAAACTCTCAACTGGCTATGGTGCCGAACGATGTGGCGCGCCACCGTCCTCACGCTGTTTCCGCAGATGTTTCCCGGCCCGCTCGGGATCAGCCTTGCGGGCAAAGCGCTCGCGTCCGGCCTCTGGGCGCTGGATGCGCGCGATATCCGCGATTCGGCAACCGACAAGCACCGCAGCGTCGATGACACCCCGGCCGGCGGCGGACCGGGCATGGTGCTGCGCGCGGACATCCTGGCCGCCGCCATCGATGCCGCCGATCCTCATCCAGGCCGTCCCCGTTTGCTGATGAGCCCGCGCGGTCGGCCATTGACCCAGTCAATCGTGGCGGAACTTACAGCGGGACCCGGTCCCCTGATCGTCTGCGGGCGGTTCGAGGGAGTGGACCAGAGGATCATCGAGGCCCGTGGGCTTCAGGAAATCTCAAGCGGGGATTATGTCCTGTCGGGCGGGGAACTGGCCGCCATGGCCCTGATTGACGCCTGTGTGCGTCTTTTGCCCGGCGTGATGGGTAAACTGGCCTCGGGAACCGAGGAAAGCTTCTCTGATGGCCTTTTGGAGTACCCCCAATACACCCGGCCCCAAGTCTTTGAAGAGCGCCAAATCCCGGAAATTTTGACCTCAGGCGACCATGCCAAAATCGAGGCCTGGCGAAGAGCGCAGGCGGAAGCCCTTACGAAAGCCCGGCGGCCGGACCTGTGGGCGGCAAAAGCCGCCTCCGGGCCTGCGAAACGGCCAAAAAACACGACGGAAGGGTGACAAAGCCCGGCACATGGCGTATAGCAGCGCCAAATCCGTGCACGTCCTAGTGTCCGAATTCGACATTCGTTTCATTTTGCAGCGACTTCCGTAGCGAATGTCGAATTCGCAAGACACTAGGAATTGATATCTGCCAGCGGTCCTTTGGTTCTGACATTCGCAAGGATGGCTGCTGCAACGGGATGCGAATGTCAGAACCGGACCGATGAAATAAGAATTTCCGCGCAGCCCCGTTTGTTCAAAGGCTGGGGCGCGTTGCCGATGGAGTTTTGCGATGGACATCATTCAAGAGATCAACAAGGAACAGCTTGAAAAGCTGTCCGCCGGCAAGACGATTCCGGATTTCGGACCCGGCGATACCGTGACCGTCAACGTCAAGGTCAAGGAAGGCGACCGCACCCGCGTGCAGGCCTATGAAGGCGTTTGCATCGGCCGCAGCGGCGGCGGCATCAATGAGAGCTTCACCGTTCGCAAGATTTCGTATGGCGAAGGCGTCGAGCGCGTTTTCCCGATCTATTCGCCGATGATCGATTCGATCAAGGTCGTGCGCCGCGGTTCGGTGCGCCGCGCGAAGCTGTATTACCTGCGCGGCCTGCGCGGCAAGTCGGCCCGCATCACCGAGAAGCAGGACAACCGCGAAAAGCCGGATACACGTCAGGCTGCGTCAGGCGAGTAATCGCGCGCATTGCGAAGCTTTGAAAGCGCGGTTGAAAGACCGCGCTTTTTGTTTGGCGAAACGCCTTACGCCGGGTCGGCTTTCTTGGACGTCAACGGCCCGTTCATGATCCAGCGATGGCCGAACGGATCGCGCAGGATCGCGGTGCGGGTGCCCCAGAACGAATGTGTCGGCGTGACCTCGCCGACCGCCCCGAGCTTGGTCGCGCGGGCGAAAATCGTATCGACCTGTTCGGCGCTTGCGAATTCGAGGCTGACCGACGATGTCGCCGGCTCGCCGGGCAGAGGCGTTCGCGATTTGCCGAATTCAGGGAAGGCGTCGGACAGGAACACCGTTCCGCCATTGATCTCAAGCTCGCAATGCATGATCCGCAACCCGTCCATCGCGGGCATCAGCGCCTTCTGCTTGGCATCGAACGCCGCGGTGTAGAATGCGATGGCGCCGGCGGCGGGAGAAACGGTGAGATAGGGCGCAACCGGCGGTCGTTCGGACATTGAGTCACCTTGTCTAACGTCTTATATGGACAGGATACTTTCTCCTTGCGGCTTATGCGAGTAAAAAGCCCGCAACCCACAGATGCCAGGTGAAGGCATCGGCAACAGCGATCCGGACGACGACCATGACAACGACGGCGAAGACAACGGCGGCGAAAGCGACCACCCTCTACGACAAGATCTGGAACGATCATCTGGTGCACGAGGCCGAGGACGGCACGTGCCTCCTGTATATCGACCGGCATCTCGTCCACGAGGTGACGTCGCCGCAGGCGTTCGAAGGATTGCGCGTCACCGGCCGCAAGGTCCATGCACCGCAGAAAACGCTGGCGGTCGTCGACCACAACGTGCCGACCACCGACCGCTCCAAGCCAAATCCCGATCCTGAGAGCGCCGAGCAGATCGCCGCGCTGGCGGAAAACGCGCGCGAGTTCGGCGTTGAGTACTTCAACGAGTTCGACAGGCGTCAGGGCGTTGTCCACGTCATCGGCCCCGAGCAGGGCTTTACGCTGCCCGGCACCACCATCGTGTGCGGCGACAGCCATACCTCGACGCATGGCGCGTTCGGCGCGCTGGCGCACGGCATCGGCACCTCCGAAGTTGAGCACGTGCTGGCGACGCAAACACTGATCCAGAAAAAAGCCAGGAACATGCGCGCGACCGTCGACGGCAAATTGCCCGATGGAGTCACCGCGAAGGACATCATCCTCGCCATCATCGGTGAAATCGGCACCGCCGGCGGCACCGGCTATGTGCTGGAATATGCCGGCGAAGCGATCCGCTCGCTGTCGATGGAAGGCCGCATGACGGTCTGCAACATGTCGATCGAAGGCGGCGCGCGCGCCGGCCTGATCGCGCCCGACGAGAAGGCGTATGAATTCCTCAAGGGCCGTCCGATGTCGCCGACCGGCGAGGCATGGGACAAAGCGGTCCGCTATTGGAACACGCTGCGCACGGACGATGGCGCGCAGTTCGACGCCGAGATTCGTCTCAATGCCGCCAGTCTGCCGCCGATCGTCACCTGGGGCACCTCCCCGGAGGATGTCGTATCAGTATCTGGCGTCGTGCCCGATCCGGCGAAGATCGAGGACGAAGCCAAGCGTCTCTCCAAGGAGCGCGCGCTGGCCTATATGGGGCTGACGGCCGGCACGAAGATCACCGACATCAGGCTTGACCGCATCTTCATCGGCTCATGCACCAATGGCCGCATCGAGGATCTGCGCGCGGCGGCACAGATGATCGGCGGCCACAGCGTCAACGGCAACGTCAGCGCGATGATCGTGCCGGGCTCGGGATTGGTGAAGGAACAGGCCGAGGCCGAAGGTCTCGACAAGATTTTCATCAAGGCCGGTTTCGAATGGCGCGAGCCGGGCTGTTCGATGTGCCTTGCGATGAACCCCGACAAATTGTCACCGCAAGAGCGCTGCGCCTCGACTTCCAATCGCAATTTCGAAGGCCGTCAGGGTCACAAGGGCCGCACGCATCTGGTGTCGCCCGCAATGGCGGCAGCGGCGGCGATCGCAGGACATTTCGTCGATATTCGCGACTGGAAGGCGGCTTAACCCTCTCTCCGCAACTCCGCACAAAAAAACGGGCGCCCTTCTTCGGGGCGCCCGTTTTCATTTGAGCAGTTGAAGCTCAGAAGCCGAGATAGATGCCGGGACGGCGATAATAGCCTCCGCCGTATCCACCGTATCCGTACGGACGCGCATAGCCGTAAGGACGGTAATAACGCGGACGATAATAACCGCCACGATAACCGTAGCCATAACGGCGATAATAACGGCGCGCGCTGATATCGGTGATGCCCTCCGCGACCTGCGTGATACCTGAGGTCTTAGCGTCCGATGCGTGGTTGAGAGCAGGGCCTGCCTGCGCAGGCGCCGCAGATATCGGGACAGCAAAAGCCACGGCAATCACTGCTAAAAACGCTCCAAAAATGCTTTTCATCGATTAGCTCCTTTGCTGCGATTAAAATAACGCCGATCTTCGGATTAAGTTTCGTATCCAACTCGCCTAGATGAATGTATTGGCAAATTATGAAGCTGGTTGTGTAAGTGGCGCGATGCAAGTGAACGGCGTTCACGACTATTTGGAACACCCGCATCAAAATGTCGCGCCGCCGCCTCGCATCGCAAAACAGGCCCGCCTGAGCGAGCCTGTTGAAACGATCGTTACTTACCAGCGGCGCCAGCCACGACGATGCCATCCACGATGTTGCCGGCCACCACGACGCCAGTAAACGTCCGTGGCTGCGTTAACGGAGGCATGCTTCGCGGAGGCGGCGCCGGCCGGATTGGCAAGCGACAGCGCGTTGGCTTGCTGCGATGGCATCGCAATGAACGCCAGACCGGCGACCGCGAGGAAACCTAGAATCTTCTTCATTCGTCATGCTCTCCTTGTCATTGATGTTGTCATGATGACGTCCGTCAACTCGACTGCTGGACATCTGTTCCGCAGCTTGTGCGACACGATCAAAGTTAAGCAAATGAGGTGAATGCAGCATGAACGCATACTTGATGCGCGCGCGCGATAATTCGTGCACATTCTTATTCGAGTCACATTCATCAGTGCGGCGAAATCGGTCGTGAGAGACGAATCGTTTGAGCGTCCGCTAGCCGCTCCAGTAGCACTGCATCTTCGGCACAATCACCGTGCCGCTGGGTCGATATTCCTGCTCGTAATGCGCATTGCAGATACGCACCGAATTCGGACCGGGCGTGCGGGAATTATAGATCCGCACACGGCGCGGCGCGCGGCGGATGACCTGGCGGCTCTGCGCGGAAAATTCTTCCGCGGTAAGACCGCGATACGGTACAGCGTTCTGCGCGAAAGAATACGAGACCTGAGACGCGGCCAGCATTCCGGCCAAGAGCGCGGTCGCCGCCGCGATCTGAAGTTGCGCCCGACAAAGTTGCAGCCGCACGCGCATATGCCTATCTCCGCATTGACCTGTTCGGGGCGGAACGTCTCTGATTGCGGCTGGCGCGTCAACCGAAGTCTTGCAGCAGGGGTTTGGGACGGCTTCTCGGGTATGGACCGTCGTTCAAAGCGCTGACCGAATGCATCAATTTGGCCTTTGCCGGGCCCGCCAATCGGGATAAGAACCGCTCTAAATCCTGGCCGGCGAATTGACCGGCCCGCGTAACCGGAACCGACCATGGATAAATTCACCACCCTCACCGGCGTCGCCGCCCCGCTGAAGATCATCAATGTCGATACCGACATGATCATTCCCAAGCAGTATCTGAAAACGATCAAGCGCACCGGCCTCGGCAAGGGCCTGTTTTCGGAGCAGCGTTACAAAGACGACGGCAGCGAAAATCCGGATTTCGTTCTCAACAAGCCAGCCTACCGCCAGGCGAAAATTCTCGTCGCGGGCGATAATTTCGGCTGCGGATCGAGCCGCGAACACGCGCCCTGGGCGCTCGCCGATTTCGGCATCAAATGCATCATCTCGACCTCGTTCGGCGACATTTTCTACAACAACTGTTTCAAGAACGGCATCCTGCCGATCCGCGTATCGCAGGAGGAATTGGACAAGCTGTTCGACGATGCCGATCGCGGCGCCAACGCCACCGTGACGGTGGACCTTGAAAATCAGGAAATCCACGGGCCTGATGGCGGCGCGATCAAGTTCGAAATCGACGCGTTCCGCAAGCACTGCCTGTTCAACGGCCTCGACGACATCGGCCTGACCAAGCAGAAGCAGGCGTCGATCGACGTGTTCGAGGCGAAGGAACGGGCCGAGCGGCCCTGGCTGTAAGATCAGAGCCTCTGCGAGATCATCGTCTCGCGCTGCAATCCAACCAAACAATATGGCGTCATACGCGGGCTTGACCCGCGTATCCATCACTTCATGAAATTATTTTTCAGAGGAATTGCCGGATCAAGTCCGGCAATGACATCGCGAATATTGCCACGGCGGTGAATCTATCGCGCAAGCTACGCTGTATTCAACGCCTTGATCCCATCCGAAATCGCAATAGCCCGCCGCGCCATCTCGGCATGCAGCCGCTCGACCATCTGCCCGCCCAGATTGATCGCGCCCTTGCCGGCATTCTCCGGCAGGGCGAAGGCGGTTATAACGTCTTTCGCACGCGCAAGCTCATCCGGCGATGGCGTAAATGCAGCGTTAGCGGCCTCGATCTGCGAGGGGTGGATCAGCGTTTTGCCGTCGAAGCCGAGGTCGCGTGCCTGCGCGCATTCCTGCGCGAATCCCGAGGTGTTGCTGAAATCGCTGTAAGGCCCGTCGAGAACCTCAATCCCATAGGCGCGCGCAGCCAAAATAATATTCGTGAACATCGGAATCATCGCAGCGCGGCCGGGCAACATCCGCATCCGCGTTTCCAGCGCGATATCGTTCGGTCCGATCACGAACGCCTCGAGCCTGTTCCTTTTATCGAGAGCGCTCGCGGCGATCTCATTGATTTTCACCACGGCCAGCGGCGTCTCGATCATGACCCAGACCCGCAGGGCCGGATCGGCGCCGAGCTCATCGAGTTTACGCGCGATCACGGTCAGGTCTTCGGGACCGAGGATCTTGGGAACCAGAATGCCGTCGGATTTCGCCCGCGCGGCCATGGCGAAATCGTCCTGCCACCATGGCGATTGCAGATGATTGACGCGGATCACACGTTCACGTTTGCCGAAACCGCCTTTGGCGACTTCAAGCGCGATCTGGTCGCGCGCGCCCTGTTTTGCGTCCGGGGCGACAGAATCTTCAAGATCGAGAATGATGCCGTCGGCCGGCAGGATTCGTGCTTTTTCGATAGCCCGCGCATTCGATCCCGGCATGAACAACGGGCTGCGGCGCGGACGGATCATAACCTTGCTCCCGATACGGATGGAACGCGATAACATTTCAGGCCTGCCGCTGAAAGCCTTGTTCGGTGAGGCGGTCTATGGTTATCCATCATCACCTATGGATCGAAGGACCTTATGTCCCAATTCCCCGAACAACTGATCGCCGGCTACCGCTCCTTCGCGAAACAACGGCTGCCGGCCGAGCAATCGCGCTACCGCGAATTGTCGGAACGCGGCCAATCCCCGGAAGTCATGGTGATCGGCTGCTGCGATTCGCGCGTCTCGCCCGAAGTGGTGTTCGACGCAGGCCCCGGCGAATTGTTCGTGGTGCGCAATGTCGCCAATCTCGTACCGCCTTATGCGCCGGACGGCGCGGCACACGGCGTCTCGGCAGCACTTGAATTCGCCGTGCAGGTATTGCGCGTCAAGCATATCGTGGTGCTGGGCCACGCCCAGTGCGGCGGCATCAAGGCGCTGGCGCAGGATACGGCGCCGCTGTCGCCGGGCGATTTCATCGGCAAGTGGATGTCGATCCTCGAGCCGACGCGGGATGAGACCGAGCGGCATGAGCATGAGAGCAATGACGCGTATGCGTCGCGGCTGGAAAAGCGCGCGGTGCTGACAAGTCTGCAGAA
>DASWQB010000479.1:0-7546 GCA_036398335.1 Afipia sp.
GTCGTAGTCCTGATCGCGGTCGGTCACGCAACCGGTCCATGTTGAGTGACTATTCGGCGTCCAGACCGCAGCACCCCACGCGCCCGACGACCATGTGTTGTTGCTGTTCCATGTGCCGTTGTTGTTGACGCAATTGTTGTAGGAGTTGTTGTACTGGGATTTCGAGCACTTTCCCGAGGCACGCAGACAACTATTTTGATCCGTGTAGTTCGGATTCGAACAGGCGCTGGCGGACTGACATGAATTTTTTGAGGTGTAGCCCGAAATGCTACACACGTTCTGCGACTCACAGCTGCTTTTACTTCTGTAGTTTCCTGATTTGCTGCATGTGCCGTTGTTCTCTTCCCATGTGTCGCTCTGGCCGGACCATTTGATCCACGACTGCTGGTAATTGCCGGATCCGACATTGACGTCCTTGGCGAAGGGAACGATCGAAATCATAAGGTCGCCAGCGACCGCCGATTGGTTGCTGAGGCTGTCGATCAAGTCTTTTGCCGCTTTTTTCAGCGCGGGCATCTTGCCTGCGCTTTGCATGGAGCCGGTGTTGTCGAGCGCAAGCGCGACACGCAGCCGCGTCGATCCCCACGTTGTCGTGGAGGCGCCGTTCAGATTGATCGTCTGGAACTGCGCACCCATCACCTTCATGAAATCGGTGGTGATGCTGTTCTTCGCGGTGACCGCGATGGTCGCGGATTTGCCGGCGCTGGCCGGCGTGTAGGTTGCGACAAAGTTGGTGGCCGGCGCGTCGGCGTTGTGGGTGTAAAGCGCGTTGAAATATTGCTGCGCGCGCGCCTGAATTTGATCTGGCGGAATCGTCACGGCGTCTCGGGAAATCATTAGCGCGGTGGTATCGAGCGCCGTCTGTAGGGCGGTTCGCGCGTTGTTGGCGCGGCTGTAATCCACCGCGGCGCCGATCAGACCCAGGATCGGCAGCAATGTAATCGCGAAAATGACTGCGACGTTGCCGCGCTTGTCATCACCGAAGCGCGACAAGATCGCACGCGGGCTGAAAGCAGTATTGGAACCCTTAAAGCTGCTCATGGTCACACTACACCTATGACAATCTGGAACTTTGCTTAGGCGCGGTAAGTGAAGAGGTAGTAAAATGATCCGCAGAAACACCGTGGCATCGGCAAAACCGGCTTTCCGCAACGGTTTCACGCGGATTTATCGTCAACAAAGCGTTTTACAAACCAGCGAAAATCGGCCGGAGGAGAACGTGGGCTGGCGTTTATCTTTGCTAAATCACCGCATCTGAGCCGCAGCTTTTAGCTGTTCGCCCGATTTTGCCGCCCTGGCCGCTGTCAATGGCGCCGATGGACGTCAACGGCGGCGCCGGCAGACCTTCGGCTCCTCCATCCTCGCTTTTTTGGACCTATTTTAAGCTGGGGCCGGCCCTGTTTTCCTTGAGACTCATGATCTCGGCCGGATTCTCGCGCTTGCGGCGCAGCCCGGTCCGACCCATATTCCAATCAATGATACGCCGTGGTCCGAAAGCGGGTTTTGGGCGGCGGTCCATGGGATATTCGACGCGCGAGCCATGCTTGAAGTGCCTTCAGATAGAGAGCCGACCTTCGAAACGGCTGCAATGATACGCGCGGCCGGTACAACCATCCGACTGGCGAAGGGAGACGAGCGCGGCGGTGGCCCAAACGGTCCTGCGGCGTCCGTCATCACCAAAACCAAACCGAAAACCAAGCGGCCAAGTCTTTATCGCGTGCTGATTTTGAACGACGATTACACGCCGATGGAGTTTGTCGTGCATATTCTGGAGAAATTCTTCCAGAAGGATGCGGACGCCGCGACCCAGATCATGCTGCACGTTCATCATCACGGCATTGGTGAGTGCGGAATCTTCACTTACGAGATTGCCGAGACCAAAGTGACGCAGGTGATGGATTTTGCGCGCAAGCATCAACATCCTTTGCAATGCGTGATGGAAAAGAAGTAGGCTTGGAGTCGCTGGGGCGGAACTGCGAATAAGGAAGTGACAAATAACCGGCCAATTGGCCAGAGACTTGCATGGCGAACAATACCTGGACGTCTTGCATCAAGATTGGAAGTGGCGGGGGCCATAAGGGACGCGAATGCCAACTTTTTCTCAGAGCCTTGAACAATCCCTGCACCGTGCACTCGCTGTCGCCAACGAGCGGCATCATCAGTACGCGACGCTCGAGCATCTGCTGCTGTCGCTGATCGACGACTCCGACGCCGCAGCCGTGATGCGCGCATGCAGTGTCGATCTCGACAAGCTGCGCGGCAGCCTCGTCAATTATCTCGAGACCGAATTCGAAAACCTGATTGCGGATGGCGGCGACGATGCCAAGCCGACGGCGGGCTTCCAGCGCGTGGTGCAGCGCGCGGTGATCCATGTGCAGTCGTCAGGCCGCGAGGAGGTCACCGGCGCCAATGTGCTGATCGCGATCTTCGCCGAGCGCGAAAGCCATGCTGCTTATTTCCTGCAAGAGCAGGACATGACGCGTTATGACGCGGTGAACTACATCAGCCATGGCATTGCCAAGCGTCCGGGCGTCTCCGAGGCGCGGCCGGTGCGCGGCGTCGACGATGAGGCCGATACCAAGGGCGGCGACGAGTCCAAGAAGAAGGGCGAGGCGCTCGAAACCTATTGCGTCAACCTCAACAAGAAGGCACGCGAAGGCAAGATCGATCCCGTCATCGGACGCACCGCCGAGATCAATCGCGCGATCCAGGTGCTGTGCCGCCGCCAGAAGAACAACCCGTTGTTCGTCGGTGAAGCGGGTGTCGGCAAGACCGCGATCGCCGAAGGCTTGGCGAAGCGTATCGTCGACAGCGATGTGCCCGAAGTGCTCGCCGCCGCAACCGTGTTTTCTCTCGACATGGGTACGCTGCTCGCGGGCACGCGCTATCGTGGCGATTTCGAAGAGCGTCTGAAGCAGGTCATCAAGGAGCTGGAACAGCACCCGAACGCGATCCTGTTCATCGACGAAATCCATACAGTGATAGGGGCGGGCGCGACTTCCGGCGGCGCCATGGATGCGTCGAACCTCCTGAAGCCTGCTTTGGCTTCGGGCGGCATCCGATGCATGGGTTCCACCACCTACAAGGAATATCGCCAGCACTTCGAGAAGGACCGCGCTCTGGTGCGCCGGTTCCAGAAGATCGATGTCAATGAGCCTTCAGTTGAGGATGCAACCGCGATCCTCAAAGGCTTGAAGCCGTATTTCGAGGACTACCACAAGCTGAAATACACCAACGAAGCCATCGAGGCGGCGGTCAATCTGTCCGCGCGCTATATCCATGACCGCAAGCTGCCGGACAAAGCGATCGACGTGATCGACGAATCCGGTGCGGCGCAGATGCTGGTGCCCGAGAACAAGCGCAAGAAGACCATCGGCATCAAGGAAATCGAGGTGACCATCGCGACGATGGCGCGGATTCCGCCGAAAAGCGTGTCGAAGGACGACGCCGAGGTGCTCAAGCATCTGGAAAGCACCCTCAAGCGCACCGTGTTCGGACAGGACAAGGCCATCGAGGCGCTGTCAGCGTCGATCAAGCTTGCACGCGCGGGCCTGCGCGAGCCGGAGAAGCCGATTGGCAGCTATCTGTTCTCGGGTCCGACGGGTGTCGGCAAGACCGAAGTCGCCAAGCAGTTGGCTGCCTCGCTCGGTGTGGAGCTGATCCGTTTCGATATGTCCGAATACATGGAGCGCCACACCGTGTCGCGCCTGATCGGCGCGCCTCCGGGCTATGTCGGTTTCGATCAGGGCGGCCTGCTTACCGATGGCGTCGACCAGCATCCGCATTGCGTGGTGCTGCTCGACGAAATCGAGAAAGCGCACCCTGATCTCTACAACGTGCTTCTGCAGATCATGGATCATGGCAAGCTGACCGACCACAACGGCAAGCAGGTCAACTTCCGCAACGTCATCCTGATCATGACGACCAATGCGGGAGCGGCCGACATGGCCAAGGCCGCGTTCGGCTTCACCCGCAGCAAACGGGAAGGCGAGGATCACGAGGCGATCAACCGGCAGTTCGCACCGGAGTTTCGCAACCGGCTCGATGCGATCGTGTCGTTCGCGCATCTCAATACCGATGTCATCGGCATGGTGGTTGAGAAGTTCGTGATGCAGCTCGAAGCGCAGCTCGCAGACCGCGATGTGACCATCGAGCTGTCCGAGCCTGCCAAGCTGTGGCTGGTGAAGGAAGGCTATGACGAGCAGATGGGTGCGCGGCCGATGGGCCGGGTGATCCAGGAATACGTCAAGAAGCCGCTGGCGGACGAGGTGCTGTTCGGCAAGCTCAAGAGCGGCGGTCATGTCCGCGTCGTTCTGGTCAAGGACGAGGCGGCGGGCGAGACCCCAGGCGGCGAGGCCAAGGAAAAAATCGGCTTCGAGTTCGTCGAAGGTCCGGTCACGCCCAAGCCCGAGAAGCTTCCGGGCGCCCGCAAGCGCAAGCCGAAGGGTGATGCGGGGCCAAAGCGTCCGGCCAAGGAACCGCTTTTGAAGGTGTAAGGTCCTCTCTTGGGAACCATACCTGAATTAAAAAACGGCGGCCGCAGGGCCGCCGTTTTGCTTTGAATTTCACTCGGCGAATTCCGTTCAGTGCCGTTTCAGCGCGAGAATGACGGCATTGAATTTGGCGTTGACCATGCGCGTCGATGTCTTGGCAACAATAGCGACGGCAAGTGCGCCGCATGTCGTGACAAGAAAGTATGGCATGATCGTCAGAACGATCACGAGCGCGCGACGGACGATATGCCCGCCAAAAGACTTGTCGTGTTGTTCAGGCATCATCACATCCCGCAGGTCCCGTCTTGTGGTTTGTAGAGAAGGCGTGTGGCGCCTGATATGGGTGCGGGGCAGAAAGGTTTTGTTAACCTAAACGCCCGCGCTGTTGATCTTTGCTGATGTCGTGGAGCCGGCACGAGAATGGGATTATTGACCGCACCCCGCCTTGCGACAGGAGCGTTCATGCTGGCTGCGGCCACGACGATCGTTGTTTCCACGCATGCCGAGGACGCGCCATCGGCACCAGCGCCGTCGGTGACGGCGTCGCCCATACCCAGGCCGGAAGAGCCCGCGAAGGCGGAGAGCGACGACAAGCCCGCTGTATCTCAACAGGTCGGTCAGACGCCGAACTCGGAGCCATCGGCGAAGGACGCCCCCGCAACCGATACGCCGGTGAAAGATAATGCCGTCAAGGACGTTCCGGCGAAGGATGTATCCGCCAAGGACGAGACCACCCGGGATTCCGATGCGCGTGAAGCAATGTGCCTGATGATCGAGTCGGCGGCGAGCGCGCACGGCTTGCCGCTGGAATTCTTCGCCCGCGTGATCTGGCAGGAAAGCCGGTTTCAACCGGATGCTGTCGGTCCCATGACACGCAGCGGCCAGCGCGCGCAGGGCGTCGCCCAGTTCATGCCGGGCACCGCGAGCGAGCGCCGTCTGCTCGATCCGTTCGATCCGGTGCAGGCCCTGCCGAAATCGGCGGAATTCCTGAGCGAGCTGCGCGCGCAGTTCGGCAATCTCGGACTTGCGGCGGCGGCGTATAATTCCGGTCCGCGCCGCGTGCAGGAATGGCTGGCCAGCACTGGCTATATGCCGAGCGAGACCCGCAATTATGTCTACGCCATCACCGGCAGCTCGGTCGATGAGTGGGCGCGGGCAGGGCGCGGCGACCTCACAAGGGAGCGCGACAAGCCGCAGGGTTGCCGCGAATTGATGGCGCTGCTGCGCCGCGCGCCCAATCCCTTCGTCGCCGAGCTCGAACAGCGCGTGAAGCTCGGCGCTGCCGCCCCGTGGGGCGTTCAGCTTGCGGCGGGCTTCTCTCGCGACAAGGCTCTGGCGATGTATGCCCGGGCGATGAAGCGCCTTAGCTCGGTGGTCGGCGACCGCGATCCAAGCCTTTTGAGTTCGGTCATGCGCACGCGCGGTTCGCACGCATTTTATCAGGTGCGGATCGGTGCCGATACCCGCCAGGCAGCCAACGATCTGTGCGGAAAAATCCAGCGGGCCGGCGGCGCCTGCATGGTCCTGCGGAATCCGGATGTCAGGGGTTAGCTGCGCACGTGGCGCAGCGGCTTTATTTACTTGACTGGTTTGCGATTCCACGGGACGTGAGAGGCAGCAGTCTTGCCCAAGACTCGTACAGGACTCGTCCAGGTTTTTCCGTGGCCCTTCCTTTTATCAGCGCTCCGAATGTGGAGACCCGGCCGTTTGAGTACGGGGTTTATAACGCGCTGACGTCCGTGCTGGCGGCGGCCTTGTTCGCCAATTTCATCGGCCTTGGCGCGTTGGCGCATGACGCCGGATTCAGCCTGGGATGGACGCTGGCTTCCACCGCCTTTGTCTGGGCCGCACCGGCGCAGATCGTGCTGATTTCCAGCCTGCACGCTGGCGCCAGCCTCATTGAGGCAGCGATTGCGGTGACGATCAGCGCCGTCCGTCTTCTCCCCATGGTCATCGGATTGCTGCCGATGATGCGCACGCCAAAAACGCGTACGCGCGATCTGCTGTTGCCCGCGCATTTCACCGCTGTGACTTTTTGGGTCGAATCCTATCGTCTTCTGGTCAGTGTGCCGCGTGAGCGGCGCATCATGTTCGCCAACGGGCTGGGCAGCGGTTTCGTCTTTATCTCGATGGTAGCCACGGCGGCAGGCTTCGTGCTGGCAGGAAAGCTGCCGCCGCTATTCGCGGCCGGTGTGCTTGCACTGACGCCGCTCGTCTTCCTGCTGTCAACGGCTCATAACGGGAAGAGTTTTGTCGATCGCGTCGGCTTGGCAACGGGTTTGGTGCTTTATCCGCCGGTGGCGATCTTTCTGCACACCGGCGTCGATATTCTGGTCAGCGGCCTGTCTGCCGGCACGATTACCTACCTCCTGTATCGCTGGCGCAGACGCTCTGTAAGTGAGGCGGCATGAGCGCGTTCATTGGCGACTGGAATGCACTCCTGATCCTGTTTGTGGCGGGCGTACTGCCGAATGAGATCTGGCGGCTGGTAGGTCTGGTGATCGGCAAGCGCATCCGCGAAGATTCGGAAATCCTGATCTGGGTGCGTGCGGTCGCAACGGCGATTCTGGCCGGTGTGATCGTGCAACTTCTTTTGGTACCGCCTGGCGCGTTAGCGCTGGTACCGCCGGTTATCCGCTACACGTCATTGCCGGTCGGTTTCGCGGCCTATCTCGCAACCCGCAAATCGGTCGCGGCGGGAGTTGTCGTCGGCGAGATTTACGTCGTCACTTGTACTTGGCTGATGACCTAATCCTTAAGCGCGGCGATCAGCCGAGCAGCATGGTCTTCCAGCACTTTGGAGTCTTCCTTGCGGCTTGCGGGTGGCAGGAGAGCGATGCCCGTGAGCCGCGGCAGGATGTGGATGTGCAGGTGAAACACGGTCTGGCCCGCGGCCGCTTCGCTGAACTGCTCCAGCGTGATGCCGTCGGCGGCGAACGCCTTTTTCGCGGCGACGGCGATCTTGCAGGTAACGCGCGCAACCTCGGCGAAATCATCAGGTTTGATATCGAGGATATTGCGGGCCGGAGCCTTCGGGATCACCAGCGCATGGC
>DASWQB010000480.1:0-2443 GCA_036398335.1 Afipia sp.
CGTCACCACGCTGTGGGACCGGCGCGAGGCGCTGCATCAAAGCCGCATGGCTGACCTGACGTCCGGCTTCACGCCGATGTTCAACACGGTGCTGTCATCGCTGCAGGGCATGGGCCTGTCCGATCAGGCAGCCAAAGCTGCCGTCACCAACAATATGGTGGGCCAGGCTTATCTGCTGGCTTCGGTCGATATTTTCTATGTATCGGGCTGGCTTTGCCTGGCGGCGATTGTGCTGGTGTGGTTCTGCCGCAGGCCTTCGTCGTCTGGCACGATGCCCGCCCTGGATTAAAGATAGCGCGCCGCGATGGCCTTGCGGTCGATCTTCAGGTTCGGACGCAGCATGCCATTGTCCTTCGAAAACGGCTCGCCGGCGAAGATGACTTCCACGAAGGGGGACGCCTTTTTCGTGCTTTTCAGGCCATCGGCATATTTGCGGATGCGCGCCCGCGCTTCTTCTTCGTCCGGCGGATTTACATCCACGACACAGGTCAGATGCGTTGCATCGCGCTTCAGGAAGATCACCGAATGCGCCACGTCCGAACAGTGGTTCAATTCCTGTTCGATCACTTCGGGGTGAATTTTCTGGCCGCCGGAAGTGATGATCAACTCCTTCTTGCGCCCCTGCAGGAAGAGATTGCCGGCGGCGTCGAAGCGGCCCATGTCGCCCGTGGCGATCTTGCCGTCTCCGACAAAGGTGCGTTCGTTCTCGCCCTCGGCGCATTGGAAATAGCGCAGGGTGAGCGGCGCCTGGCGATGCACGATGATCTCGCCGTCAGGCTCAAATGTCACGTCGATCCCGCGCAGCAGCCTGCCCACCGAGCCGTATTCGCGGCTGCCGGCCGGGCGGAAGGTGATGGAGCCTGCCTCGACCATGCCATAAGACTCGCATAGCGGAAGCTGGATCTGCTCAAAGAACTTGCCGATATTGCGGCGGATCGGCGCCATGCCGGTCACCAGCACACGGATGCTGCTCCCGAATTGCCGATAGAAATCCTGGAACAGGATGCGGGCCAGCTTCAGCCGCGCCGCACCGGAGGGAATGAGCGACAGCGCTTTCCCCAGCGTCCGCCAGAGCGACTGTTTCCAGGCGGGATATTTTTCGAATTCGGCATGCATCATCTGATACAGCACGGGCGGCGCGATCAGCACGGTCGGGTTCAGTGCTTTCATGGCGGCGAAAAGCTGCGTGTAATCCGTGATGATGACATCGAAGTCGTACCACAGCGCGCAATAGCACATGTTGCGCTGCTGGAAATTCGACATGGGAAGGAACAGCAGCAGCCGGTCCTTCGGTTTCAGCCCGAGGGCCTCGACCACCGGGGGCAGGGTCGCTTCCACGCCCTTGCGGCTGATGACCAGGCCCTTGAGCCCGCCGGCGGAGCCGGACGAGAAGACAAGGCTGTGCTGGTCCGCCGCGTCGGCATCGCCCGATGGCGCGCGCGCGATGACGCGAACATCGGCATTGTCGCCGTCGATGAAGGCGACATGCGCCGGTTTGTTCGGGAACAGGCGCGCGCCAATCTTGGCGATCAGCAGCAGCGCGATGTTGTAACGCTCCAGCAGCGCATCGTTCACGGCGCCCGCAAAGTCATCGGTGAAGGGCACCGATATGGCGCCGATTTCAATCAGCGCCAGGTCATGGACCAGCCAGTAATAGGAATTGGGTGCATAGATGCCCACGCGCGTTCCGGCCGTCACGCCCCAACCGCGCAGCGCATCCCGCGCCGCCAGAACGTTATCGTGGAGTTCGGCGAAGCTGTGCCGGACGGCCTTGCCGCGCTCATAAGTGAAGATCGCGCTTTTCTTTTGGGGAAGGGCGGCGACCAGATTCTGAAACTGCATTCCGTTCCTCAGGCATCCCAAGGGCCATTGAAGGCCAGAAAGGCATGCAAAGAACAGCGGTTTTCGCCGCTGAGCATTATCCCACGGTGATCCGGTATGACAGTCTCAATGTGTCCCCCGACCCAAGATGGAAACTACTTTAGAGATGTACTTTTGTCATCAGGCAACCGCAGGTTCTGGATTGGCATGGCGAAAGTCTTTCAGGCCTTCTTTTTCGTGACCGATGGGTTGGTCGCGGCGCGCGTGGCGGACTGCTCCAGCACACCGGGAACATGCCAGCGACCTTCCGGGCGGATAATCATGTAGGGATCGGCACCCAAGGTCACGGCATCGGGATCGCGCTCTATATCGGCGACGATTTCCACGTAATCGTAGTCCGAGAACACGAAGGGCTTGGAGCCTTCAAGCGGGCGAAAGCCGAAGCGGCTCCAGAAGGTTACCAGCCTTGCCTGCGAATGGGCGTAGGCGTGGCGATAACCCTTCTTCTGTCCCAGCTTGAGACCGGCATGCGCCAACTCAATCGCGGCGCGTGATTTGCGGAATTCCTTGCGGATGGCCATCCGCTCGAATTTCAGGAAGTCGGCAAAGAACCGTACGCGCA
>DASWQB010000481.1:0-10777 GCA_036398335.1 Afipia sp.
GGCTTTACTGCGTCCGAGGCGACCGGCCGTTTCGATCTGTCGGTGGATGGCGCGGAAATCTCCGGCGCGCTGGCGGATGACTCGCTCAGCGACGCCGATCTCGCCGCGGGCCGTTACGATGCCGCCACCGTCGACACCTGGCTGGTGGACTGGAGCGATCCGTCCCTCAAGGTTCTGATCGCACGCAGCACGCTGGGGGAGGTCAAGCGTGAGGGCGAAGCCTTTACCGCTGAGCTTCGCGGGTTGGCTGACGCGCTGTCGCAGGACAGCGGACGGCTCTACACCGCGCGGTGCGGCGCCGACCTTGGCGATGCGCGTTGTGCGGTCGATCTGACCGCGGCGGGCCGTCATGGTGCGGGCAGCGTTATCCGTGCCGATTCGACTTCGGTTGTGGTTGTCGATGGGCTGGCGGCATTTGCCGAGAGCATATTCACCGCGGGCCGCCTGCTTTGGACCGGCGGTGCAAACGCCGGCCTCGCGATTGAGATCAAGGATCATCGCATCACATCGGGCGAGGTGCGGCTGTCGCTGTGGCAGGCGATGCCCGAAACCATTTCAGCGGGAGACACTTTCACGCTGACGGCGGGATGCGACAAGCAGTTCGCGACCTGCCGCGATCGCTTTGCCAACGGCGTCAATTTTCGCGGGTTTCCGCAAATTCCCGGCAACGATTTCGTTATCGCCGCGCCAAATGCCGGCGCGGTGAATGATGGAAGTTCGATGGCGTCATAGGAAGCCAAATATTTATTCCGTCATGCCCGCGCTTGTCGCGGGCATCCAAGTCTTTCTTCTCTATCCAGTCTTTCTTCTCTATCCAGACGTGGATGGCCGGGGACGACGCCGGCCATGACGGTGGATAGATCAATGCTCAACTGGATTCCCAGAAATGACCTCGCAACTCACGCGTGCCGCCATCATCGCGGAGGCGCGCGGCTGGATCGGCACGCGCTATCGTCATCAAGGCTCGCTCAAGGGCGTGGGCTGCGATTGTCTCGGCCTCGTGCGTGGGGTCTGGCGCAATTGCGTCGGCCGCGAGCCCGAGATGCCGCCGCCTTATGCGCCGGACTGGGCGGAAGCGCACGGCGAGGAGACGTTGGCGCAGGCGGCGCTGCGTCATCTTGAGCCGGTGGCGGGCGATGAATTCAGCGGCGGCGACGTGCTGCTGTTTCGCTGGCGCGAGGGCTTTGTCGCCAAGCATGCGGCGATTGCGACGTTCGACGGCACGATGATCCACGCCCATGACGGCGCGGCGGTGTGCGAGGTGGCGTTGACGCCCTGGTGGCGCCGGCGCGTGGCTTATGCGTTCCGATTTCCTGGAGTGAACTGATGGCGGCGCTGGTTCTTTCCGTCGCGGGAGGTGCGGCGGGAGCCGTGTTCGGTCCCGCCGGAGCGATGGCTGGCCGCATCGCCGGCGCGCTGGTCGGCAATATGCTCGACCGGTCGATGTTTCAGACGACGAACAATGTCCAGCGCCAGGGTCCGCGTCTTGCCGATCTCGACGTCATGGCCTCGACCGAAGGCGCGCCGATCCCGCGTGTCTATGGCCGCGCGCGTTTGTCCGGGCAGGTGATCTGGGCCACGAAACTGGAAGAGGTCGTCACCACGCGAACTGAAACCACGGGCGGCGGTGGCGGCGGAGGCGGCAAGGGTGGTCTGGGCGGCGGCGGGGGAGGCGGCGGTGGGACGACAACTGTCACCACCACCACGACCTATTCGTATTTCGCCAATTTCGCAGTCGGGCTTTGCGAAGGTGAGATCGGCCGCATCGGGCGGATCTGGGCCGATGGTAATCCGCTCGATGTGTCGGGTCTCAATATCAGTTTCTATCCCGGCAGCGAGACCCAGCCGGCCGATGGCCTGATTGTTGCGAAGGAGGGCGCGGCCAACGCGCCGGCCTATCGCGGCCTTGCTTATGTGGTGTTCGAGCGATTGGCGCTGGAGAGTTTCGGCAATCGCATTCCGCAGCTTTCTTTCGAGATCGTTCGCCCGATCGGCCGGCTGGAGCGGATGACCCGCGCGGTCACGCTGATCCCCGGCGCGAGCGAATTTATCTACGACACCAATGCGGTCGTGCGGGTGCTCGGTCCCGGCCAGTCCGCGCCGGAAAATCGCCATGTCACCACTGCGGCGTCGAATGTCATCGCCGCACTCGACGATTTGCAGGCGACGTGTCCGAACCTCGAGCGTGTTGCCATCGTGGTTGCTTGGTTCGGCTCCGATCTGCGCGCGGGGCATTGCAAAGTGCGCCCCGGCGTCGACAACGCCATTAAGGTCACGTCGGGCGGCACATGGTCGGTGGATGGCGTGACGCGGCCGTCGGCTTATGTCGTCTCCACTGTCGGCGGAATTCCATCATTCGGAGGTACGCCATCAGACGACAGCATCAGTCATCTGATTGCCGAGTTGAAGGCGCGCCATATCAAGGTGACGCTGTATCCGTTCTTGATGATGGATATTGCGCCGGGCAATGCACTGCCCGATCCGTGGAATGGGGCGCCTTCGCAACCAGCCTACCAGCCAGCTTATCCTTGGCGCGGACGCATCACCTGCGATCCCGCGCCGGGAGTTGCCGGATCGCCGCAAGGCACCGCCGCGGCTGCGGCGCAAGTCGCGCAATTCTTTTCCGGCAGCGGTTCCGGTGACTGGAGCTATCGCCGGATGATCCTGCACTATGCAAATCTTGCGGCTGCTTGCGGCGGGGTCGATGCGTTCCTGATCGGCTCCGAACTCAAAGCGCTGACACGCGTGCGCTCAGGCGCTGGTGTTTACCCCGCCGTGAATGCGCTTGCCGCGCTTGCTGCCGATGTCAAAGCCATTGTCGGCAGCGGCACCACCGTGACCTACGGGGCGGACTGGACCGAATATAGCTCCGATGTGGTAACGCCGGATGCGTCTGAGGTGCGCTTTCCGCTCGATGCGTTGTGGGCTTCGTCTGCAATTGATGCGGTCGGCATCGATTTTTACGCGCCGCTCGCCGATTGGCGCGATGAGGCCAGCCATCTCGACAAGGCGGTGGCATCCTCGATCTATGAGCGCGATTATTTGCGCGGCAATCTTCAAGGCGGTGAAGCTTATGACTGGTATTACGCTGACGATGCCGCCCGTGCGGCGCAGGAGCGTTCTCCGATCACCGATGGTCTCGGCAAGCCATGGACCTTCCGCGCCAAGGACATCTGGAACTGGTGGAGCAATGCGCATTATGAGCGCGTGGGCGGTGTGGAGCTTGGCAGCCGAACGGCCTGGGTGCCGAAAAGCAAACCGATCTGGCTGACCGAGATCGGATGTCCCGCCGTTGATAAAGGCGCGAACCAGCCGAGCGTCTTTCCCGACGCCAAATCCTCCGAAGGCAACATTCCCTATTTCTCGAATGGCGAGCGCGACGATCTGATTCAACGGCGCACTCTCGAAACAATGATCGGCGCGTTCGATCCCGACTTCGGCGGCGATGATGCGCACAACCCATCCTCGCCGGTTTATGGCGGGCGCATGGTCGACGTGTCGGGTATTCATCTGTGGACATGGGACGCGCGGCCTTATCCCGTGTTTCCCGCCGCGTCAGACGTGTGGAGCGATGCGCCGAACTGGCAGACCGGACATTGGCTCACCGGACGGTTAGGGGGTGCGCCGCTCGATGCATTGGTCGGATCGCTGCTCGAGGATTCGAATGTCCCCGGTGTGAATGCCGACAATCTGCGTGATAGCTGCGATGGCTATGTGGTGGACCGGCCGATGGCGCCGCGTGCGATGATCGAGCCGCTGGCGACGGCTTTTGCCTTCAACGCCGCGGCGATCGATGGCGAGCTGACCTTTGTCCAGCGCGGCGGTGCGCCGGTTGCCGAGCTTGCGGAGGACGATCTGGTCGATCCCGACAATGCCTCGCTCGCGCAACTGACGCGCGGGCAGGAAAGCGAACTTCCGCGCGAGGTGAGTTTCGGATTCACCGACGCGCAGGCGGATTACCGCCGCTCTGCCGTAACCTCCCGCCGTCTGGTCGGCGCTGCGAACCGTTCGTTGCATGCCGACCTGGCGGTGATCACGAGCGATTCCGCGGCCACCCGCCGCGCCGACATCTGGCTTCAGGATTTGTGGGCGGGCCGGGAGAGCCTTACCTTCGGGCTCGGCACGGATCGTCTGGCTCTCGTGCCGGGTGACGTGGTCGGCGTGACCATCAAGGATCGCAGGCGGCTTGTCGAGATCGGCGAGGTCGTCGATACCGAGCAGCGACAGATCAAGGCGCGCAGTATCGATCCGGAGATATTTTCGGTGCCGCTGTTGCCGCCGCGCGAGAGCAAACCCGAAATCCCGCCCGCGTTCGGGCCGGTGCAGGCACTCACTCTTGATCTGCCCGCATTGGATTCGTCCGATCCGCCGGTGCTGACCCGTCTTGCGGTGTTCGCCGATCCCTGGCCGGGGTCGGTCTCGGTGTGGCGTTCGGTGGACGGCCTGAGTTTCAGCCGCGCGGCGGCAGCGCTTGCGCCGGCACTCATCGGCGAAACGCTCGATGATTTGCCGGCCGGACCAACAAGCTGCTGGGATCGGAGCGGACGCATGCGCGTGCAGCTTTATGGCGGCGCACTGGCTTCGCTCAGCGATGCGCAGGTGCTGAACGGCGCCAATGCCGCCGCTGTGCTCAATCCGAATGGGGACTGGGAAATTTTGCAGTTCGCCAACGCCGAACTCGTCGGGAACAGGACTTACGAATTATCCCGGCTGCTGCGCGGCCAGCTTGGCAGTGAATATGCCATCGCGTCGTTACTGCCTGCCGGCTCGCCGTTTGTGTTGCTTGACGAGCATGTCATCCCGATTGCGACGGGCCTTGGCGCTCTCGACCGGCCGATCGATCTGCGCATCATTGCTACCGGACGGAGCCACGATGATCCATCCGCGATGGCCTTGACGCTGACGCCGGGCGCAACGGGGTTGATGCCGTTATCGCCGGTTCACGCGCAGGCGTATCGCGGCGCCGACGGTGTTCACATCTCGTGGATACGCCGGACGCGGCGCGACGGCGATGCCTGGGGTGTCGAAGTGCCGCTCGGCGAGGACAGCGAGGCGTATCAGGCGGACATTCTTTCCGGCGCCGGCGCCTCGGTGGTGCGGACACTGTCCGTCTCAACTCCGGCGGTGCTCTATGCCACCGCCGATGAACTTGCCGATTTCGGCGCGGCGCAGACCGGCCTGCATATCCGCATCACGCAGATGTCGAGCACGGCCGGCCGCGGGCATTCCGAAGATATTACTCTTACCCTTTAAGAGCGATCATGACCGACACAGCAAATCTCGCACTGCCGTTCATCGACGGCAGTCAGGCGCAGAAACACGTCACCCATAATGAGGCGTTGCGCATTTTGGACGCTGCGATCCAGATCGGTGTCGCCGATATGAATCTGACCACGCCGCCGCCAACGCCTGCGAATGGCGAGCGTCATGTGGTGGCATCGGGCGCAACCGGCGCATGGGCCGGGCAGGCGAATGCGATTGCGACGTGGGAAGACGGCGCGTGGCGCTTTCTTGTTCCCAGGCCGGGCTGGCTGGTGTGGTCGGCGGCGGATAGCAGCGTGTTCGTTTTCGATGGCGCGAGTTGGAGCGCGGTGAGCGGCGGGGGCGGTGGATCGTCCGCGCTCGACAACACACCGCATGTCGGCATCAATTCCACAGCCACCAGCCCCAATCTGCTCAGCGTACAGTCCAATGCCGCATTGTTCAACTCCATCAATGCGGCTGACGGCGGCACCGGCGATGCGCGCATCCAGATATCGAAGGAGAACAGCACCAACACGGCGTCCGTGGTGTTCTCGGATGCATTTTCCGGCCGCGCCGAATTCGGATTGGTCGGATCGGATGATTTCAAGCTCAAGGTTTCTCACGATGGGACCGCCTTTGTCGAAGCCTTCACCATCGATCAGACGTCGGGCAATCTCGCGCTGCCGCGCGGCGTCGCGCTGAGCGGCGTAAGCTCGCCGGCGCAGATCACCGCGAACCAGAACGACTACAATCCAGCAGGCATCGCGTCGGCATCCATCCTGCAACTCTCGTCGGACGCATCGCGCACGATTTCCGGACTCGCTAGTGGCGCGGAAGGCCGGATCGTCTGCGTCCTCAACGTCGGCAGCCAGGCGATTACACTGGCCGACGAAAGCGTGTCCTCGTCGGCCGCAAACCGGTTTGCGCTCGGCACAAACCTTGTCATCGCCTCCAAACAGGCAGCGATTCTGCGATATGACGGAACAGCCGCGCGCTGGTTCGCCATCGCGCGGTCATCCTCCGGCGGCGGTCTGTCCATCAGCACATCGGCCGATCTTGCCGGCGCGATTTCGGACGAGACCGGATCCGGTGCGCTTGTTTTCGCTTCCTCGCCGGTGCTGGCGGGAACGCCATTGGCGCCGACGGCGGTGGTGGACACGAACACGACGCAGCTCGCGACAACCGCCTTTGTCCTCGCACAAGCCAGCGCGTCCGGCGATGGCACGCCAGCAGCCAACGGCACGGCATCGCGCGGCACCTCGACTCATTATGCGCGTGCCGACCACGTCCATCCGACCGACACCAGCCGCGCGCCTGCGTCCAATATCGCATTGTCCGCACTGGCCACGCAGGCGAACAATACGTTTGTCGGCAATGTCGCGGGCTCTGCTGCACCGCCAGCAGCGCTAACTGCAGGGCAGGTGACGGCGGCTCTCTCTACGATGGTCGGCGATACTGGCGGCGGCGGCGCGAAGGGTCTGGTGCCTGCGCCCGGCGCGGGCGACGGCTCGGCAGGCAAGTTCCTGAAAGCCGACGGGACCTACGCGGTGCCTCCGGGGACCGGCGGCGGAGGGGGCGGCGGTCTTTCCGATGCCGACCGGCAGAACATCCTGCTTGCCCGCATCTATCAATCGAAACTCTACGGCGGCTATCGCCGGTTCATCAATGCGTTTGCTGATGGGTACAAAGCGAGCAGTGGTATCAATGCTGGTGCGTCGTCCGCGTATGTATTGAATGGGACAAATGGATTTGTTTCGCCGACTTCGTCCTACCTCGCAACAACAAGTGTTGCTGACCAACTCGCATCCATGACGGTCAACGCATCAGGTTGGTCAGGATACACAATGAGACAGGTGTTCTCTGGCGCGGTGGTTCTTGCTGGCGGAAATTTCGTTCGTGTATCCCTGTCATCCGGGACGGATGGAGCTGTGGTTCAGAGCGCTTTTATCGGGGCCGCGTCTGGCACGGCCGGTTCGTTCGCCGCTATCCCAATGCAGTTGACGGTCGGTGGATCAACATCTTTTTCGATACCGCCCAACACAACCGTTCAAAGCGATTGGTTGCCATTCGTAACAACGCCGGGGTCCCCCATTGTTTGCTCGGTTTATTTTAATGGCAGCACTGCTGTTAAAGGAAATACGACAGTTGGCTCCAATTACACGATGGTGTTCAAAAGCGGCGTGAATGAAGCGGGCCTCGTGTCGATTTCCGGCTATACGAGCAATCCTGGCTATCTTGAACTTTTTAATAAAATAGAAGTCTCATCATCCACAATCGTTGACAACATGACGCTGGTGACGACCGCGCAGACGGCAGATGCCACCGTGAGCAATGGCCGCGTGTTGATCGAATACGACAATACGGCAAGTCCGGCGCTCAACACCGATTTAATCGTTGAGGTGACATGTAACGGTGGTGCGAACTGGACGTCCGCTTCATTGTCATCCGTGAGTTCAAATGGGCAGGCAGGACGGAAAATCGTCGAGACAGTCGATCAGGCGTGCACCTCGGGAACGTCTTTTGCCGCGCGCGTCAAGACACTGAACAACAAGAACGTGCCGATTTATGGCCTTGGTCTGACGGTGCATTGAAATGGTAAACCCAGATCAGGAAGCAGAAGCGATTAGATTCGGCTTTGCCGACATCGCAGCGTTGGAACTTCGCAAACGGCAAGCGGTATTGGATGGCCGTGAGCCTCCGAAGCATCCGAAATGGCTCGATCCGGCGCCGACGCCGACCGACCCGCCACCTGAAGACCCGCCACAAGAATAGCTCCGCTCAAATGTTGTCCTGAATGGCCTGCATCCCGCATCTCGCGGGCCGCGAACCTATGGAGAATCGCATGATCGACCTTCACGGCATTTCGCAGTCCGCGTTCGATCTCATCGTGAATTCCGAGGTCTCCAGCCGCGCGATATATGAGCGCGATTATCGACGGCCGGAGCGGCCGGGCGGCGCGAGCGGCATAACCGTCGGTATCGGTTACGATTGCGGTTATGCCAGCGCAGCGGTGATCCGAGGAGATTGGCTGGACAAGATTCCGGAGGCAATGGTGACGGTGCTCTGTTCTGTCGCGGGCCTGAAAGGGCAGGCGGCGCAGAACCGCCTCGCCTCGGTGCGAGGCAAGATCGATGTGCCGTGGGGCGCGGCGCTCGACGTGTTCAGCAATGTCAGTATTCCGAAATACCTGCGCTCATGCCATGCGCTGCCGCACTTTGATGAGCTGTCACCGGACTGCAAAGGCGTGCTGCTGTCGCTGGTTTACAATCGCGGCGCGTCGTTCTCGCAGGCAGGTCCGCGTTATCTTGAAATGCGGAACATCAAGGCGTTGATGGCGGCGCGTAAGTTCGCCGCCATCCCCAGCGAACTGCGCAAGATGAAACGTCTGTGGACGACGCCATCGGTGCGCGGGGTTGCGATCCGGCGCGAGCAGGAAGCGCGGCTGTTCGAGCGGGGATTGAGCGAGGGTAAGCTGGCGGCCTAGCGCATATTCCGCAAAAGCACGCGCCGGCTGTGTCACGGGGGCAAGCTCGCGGAGATTGCGAAACGATAGCTGCTTCGTTCGAAAATATACTAAGGCGAAATCGCCGGAACGTGCCGGTTCTGCGCGGAGAAATCGCTCATCAGAGCGATCGGGCGATGCGACGTTTCCATCAATGAAAAATAGATGCCGCCGGCCAGCGTGACGACCCACGCTGTCAGATACAGCAACACCACGACGTCTTTCCTCAACCCGGCCTCCCGAAGCGCGTGGCCGCTCTTATCAGAGGCGCAGCGTTCCAATCAAGCCCGGCCGTGCTTTCCCGGTGGCTTGCAGGGCCGTCCGTTCATGGTTCCGCCGCGCGACGGCTTCGCGCTTTCGCACATCATTGGAGGCTGCATGACGTCAGACACCATCTGGCAAATCATCCGCTATGCGCTGCTCGCGCTGGGCGGATTTATTATCAACAAGGGTCTCATCACCAGCGATCAGCTCACCGCCATCATCGGCGCGCTCGGCACGCTTTTTACGGCGGCCTGGGGCATCTATGTCAAATACGGCACACGGGCGACCACGGTCGATACCGCATTGCGAAATGATGTGCCGACCGTCAGCTCCGCGACCGGCGTCGTCAGCCGATAATTTTCATCCATCGAAAGGACGTCCCATGCGAAAGCTTCTTGCTTGCGCGGTGCTGGCGCTCGGCCTTGCACTCGCAGGCTGCCAGACCGTGCTGCCCTCGCTCAATCTCAATACCGCCGTGACGTTGAATACCGTGTACGGCATCGAGAATGCCTATGGCGTCGCGGTCAACGCCGCCAGCGTGTACAAGGCGCTGCCGCTGTGCAGGACGGGCACGACTCCCAGTGCGACCAATATCTGCGCCAAGCGTTCGGTCATCGTGAACCTGCAGGCCGCGATGCGCCGCGCGCGTGTCGCGGTGAACAATCTGGTCAATTTTCAGAAAGCATATCCCAGCGTCGACATCACCAACGTCCTGTCGGCGGCGCAGACCGCGTTGATCGACGTCCAGCAAGTCCTCGCATCGGGAGTGCAATAACATGGTGACAATCGCAGATATCACAGCGGGCCTCGCGGTTGCCGAAGCCATCGTCAGCGCCATCATCAAGGCCGCGCCCGCGATTGAGCAGGGCGTGGTGTCCTCGGTGCCGTACGTGCAGGCCATCGCCGGACTGATCCAGGGCACCAATGCCACCCAACAGCAGATCGACGATACGCTGGCCGCGATCAATGCGGCGAGCGAAGCGTTTCTCGAACCGCTGCCGCCGGACGACGGCACCACCACGACGTGAAGGCGATACGCGATATTGCGATACGTTCAGAATGTCATGCGCGGCATAGCCGTTCGAAGAACGGCGTTGCTTTGTTTGCCTATGACCCGTGTATCCATCCATCTTGTGAGATGACGGATTGCCGGTCAAAAGGGCGTTCACGCCCGTCTTTGACGGGCTATGCCCGGCAATGACGGACTGAGGAATGATCGGCTGGCGTATGAAGCCGTTAACGAAGGGCCGGTTGTGACGAAAATGTAAGGTTGCACAGCCGGTCCATTCATTTGCCATTCACCCCCGCACGGTTCATCTTGCTGAACGCAATTTTGAATCGCGGGGACCATTGTGCGCCTCCTTGTTGTCGAAGACGATCCAGATCTCAACCGTCAGCTCACCACCGCGTTGACCGACGCAGGCTATGTCGTCGATCGCGCATTCGACGGCGAGGAGGGGCACTTCCTCGGCGACAGCGAACCTTATGACGCCGTGGTGCTCGACATCGGTTTGCCGAAAATGGACGGCATTTCGGTGCTGGAATCCTGGCGACGAAACAGCCGCTCGATGCCGGTGCTGATCCTCACCGCGCGCGACCGCTGGAGCGATAAAGTGCAGGGCTTCGATGCTGGCGCCGACGACTATGTCGCCAAGCCCTTTCATCTCGAGGAAGTGCTGGCGCGGGTGCGCGCGCTGCTACGCCGCTCGGCCGGTCACGCCAAGAGCGAACTGACCTGCGGTCCGGTGCTGCTCGATACCCGCACCA
>DASWQB010000482.1:0-4909 GCA_036398335.1 Afipia sp.
ACGACGCCGATGTCGTGGTCGCGCTCGGCGGCGACGGCCTGATGCTGCAGACGCTGCACCAGAACATGCGCTCGGGCAAACCGATCTACGGCATGCATCGCGGCACTGTCGGATTCCTGATGAACGAATTCCGCACGCATAATCTGCCCGAGCGGCTCGAGGCGGCACGGACGACCGTCATCAACCCGCTGTTGATGCGTGCGACCGACATTCACGGCGAGATTCACGTCCATCACGCGATCAACGAGGTCGCCTTGTTCCGCCAGACTTATCAGGCGGCGCGGCTGCGTATTCTGATCGACGAGGAAGAGCGCATGCCGGAGCTTGCCGCGGACGGCGTGCTGGTCGCAACTCCGGCCGGGTCGACCGCCTATAATCTGTCGGTGCAGGGTCCGATCATCCCGATCCGCGCAGCCCTCCTCGCCCTCACCCCGATCAGCGCCTTTCGCCCGCGCCGCTGGCGCGGCGCGCTGTTGCCGAACTCGGCCTTTGTCATCATCGAGATTCTGGAGAGCGACAAGCGCCCGGTGGCGGCCGTCGCCGATCATGACGAGGCGCGCGACGTGCGCCGGGTTGAGATCATCTCCGACAAGACCATCCCGATCCGGATGCTGTTCGATCCCGGGCACGGTCTGGAAGAGCGGATTTTGAGCGAACAATTCGGGGTCTAGATCGCGGATGCCTGTTTCGGGCATGCATGTCGGCAAATCCGGCCTCCTCCCCGGCAATTATGCTTAACCAGCCGTTAACGGCCCCTGCCTAGACTGCGGCGCAACGTGTACCGCGTTCCGGTACGCCATGCCCGGCCGCTCATGTTTCGCATCGATTTCAACAAGCTGCGATTTCTCGTTTGTGACGACAACGCGCATATGCGGCGCATTCTGCGCACGCTGCTGCACTCGTTCGGGGCGCGCGAGGTTTATGAAGCCGAGGACGGCGCCACCGCCCTCGAAATGTACAGCCATTACGTGCCTGATATCGTCATCACCGATTGGTCGATGCCGATTTTCGACGGGCTGGAGCTGACGCAGATGATCCGCCAGCCCGAAGGCGTTGGCAATCCGTATGCGCCGATCATCATGCTGACCGGTCATTCCGAAAAACGCCGCGTCATGGTGGCGCGCGATGCCGGCGTCACGGAGTTTCTGGCCAAACCGATTTCCGCCAAGGCGCTTTATCAGCGCATCCTCAACGTCGTCGCCAATCCGCGCCCCTTCATCAAGACCAAGAATTATTTCGGACCGGACCGCCGCCGCAACACCTCAAATACATATATCGGCGTTGAACGCCGCAGTGGCGCCAAGGCTGAGGTGATGCAACAGCCCTCGCTGCTAGATAAAGCACGCAGCACGAGCTAGTGATCCGGTTCTGACATTCGTATGGTATTCTACGCAGGCACTTTTACGAATGTCAGAACCAAAGGATCACTAGAATTATAGTTTGCTAGTGTCCTTTCGTATCCGACGTTTGCTCGGAAGGCGCTACGGAATGAGGCAAACGTCCGATACGGGACACTAGGATGAACTATGGCCGAGCAAAAACAACGCACGCTCAAGGTCGAGACCTTCGAAGCCCATCAGGTCATCACCCAGCCCAACCCGCTGCGCAAGGTGATGCGCCGGGTCGATGAACGCGAACTGGACGATCCTGTCGGCCGCGCCGAGCAGGCATTGGCCGACCTATCGATCGAGTTTGTCGCGTGGATGAGCGTCGAATGCGCCCGCCTCGCCGCTGCCTATGCCGCCATTCAAAAGGATGGTTTCAACGCGCAGACCCGCGAGGAATTGTTTCGCGCGGCGCACGACATCAAGGGCGACGCGGCAACCTTCGGTTATCCTACCGCCGCCGCCGCCGCCGAAAGCCTGTGCCGCATCATCGAACACGCACCCGACCTCGATCAGGTGCCGAGCGAACTGATTGTCCATCACATCAACGCTATTCAGGCCATCGTGCGCGAACAAGCCAAGATTCACATGATCGGCATGGCGGATCAACTCAGCGCGCGGCTGCGCGGCGTCGCCGACGAATATCTGATCCACGTCAACCGGGATCGGCCCGAACATCTCGAGGCTATCCTGTCGCCAAGTCTCGCGCCGGGCGATTGAAGAGAACTTTCGAGTTCAGCGCGATATAGCAACATTCCCATCGTCATCACCGCGACAGCGGGCACGACATCCAATAGTTTGGGAGACTACGCCGCAACGCGGCGATCGCGCGGATCAATCTCGAAATAACCCGCATCGGCCAAGCCTTCATCATAAGGCGCGTCGTCGTCAGACGCGGCGTAATCGAGATAAGAGTCGCTCTCGACCGACGCAAAATCATCATTGTCGGCGTTGCCGTGTTGCAAATACGCCTCGGCGATCTCCGCCTCTAAATCGAAGCCGACATCGATGGCATGGTTGCCGGGATCGTCGTTGTGCGCGGCGTAGCTCGCATTGACCTCGGCGTAATCGAGCGAAAGAATTTCCTCGACGCGCGGCAGCACATCGAATTCGGCGACGAGTTCGTCGCAGAATATGCGCGCTTCCTCGCGCGCGGCTTCGGTGGCGAACCTGCGCAGCAGGATCAGCAGCGGTTCGTGGACCGTTGATGCCTCGCTCTCGCACTGTGTCAGCACGCGCTCGACCATGCGGCGGCGCAGGCGCGTCGCGCCATTGAGATTGCCGACAAATCCGATTTCATGCCCTGCCTCGAGCGCGGCACGGAACGCCGGGAAGGTTGATTCCGGCAGTCCCGCTTTGGCAAGCAGCGCATGAAGGCTGGCCGCGCCACGGTCATAGACCAGCGCGGACACCCGCGAGACAGGCAGACCGCTCAACTCCACCAGCGCCTGTTCGAACAGATCTTGATTGCCCGAGAGCAGCGCGCGCAGGATCAAACCGGCATTGAGCTGGCCGCTGGCACGCAGATGCTTCACAAGGCCCGTCATCTGCTCGCCCTTCGAGGCGGCCGCGATGTCGATGGTCGAGCGCGCCATTGCGTCTTCGGCCGCGCGCGCGGCATGAGCAGGGCTTAGCCAATCGCGGGCGGTGACGAATTGGGACAGCGTGCTTGAAAGCCGCTGCACCAACGCATGGCGCGTAGAGGCGGCCAGATCGTCGCGTTGCAGCAGCGCTTCGCGGATGGCGGCGAGATGGCCGTGACGCTCGACAATGCGGTCGATGGAGAAGGATGCCAGCGCGGCGTCCGGATTTTCGATCAGTTCGAGCGCGGCGGCGGCGGAGCCGACCTCGGCGATGGCGGCGCAGATTGGCGAGGGAAGCTCGAAGCGGCGCGCGATGGCGCGCTGGGTTTCGCAATTGCCGGTCGCGACCAGATCGACCAGATCCGAATCCAGAAGCAGCGGCGAGAATTCGAGAATGGGAAGCGAGACCGACGGCTGATCGCTCGCCAGCGCCGCGACGATCGCCGGCGGCGCATTGTGTTCGCCGGCGAAAACCTGCGCCATCGCCTGCCGCACCAATGGCGAGGCATCGTCGAGAAGCATCAGCAGCGCCCCTTCGGCCGCCGCGCGGTCGTCCTGCGACAGATCGGAAATGAGCCAGGCGCGGGCCAAAGCCCGTGTCGCCTCGGCGCGCTCCCCTGCGGGAGCGGTACGAACCCAGTTGATAAACTGCCGAACGATCATGGGTGTTCCGGCTTACGCAACCTGCCAAAGCATCACGGGCGTGACGCCAACTTCAGGAAACGTAAACCATGACACTTAAGAAACAGTTCACCATAAACCGCTGCGGTTGTTGAGGTTTTGTTAACCCCGCGCGGTGCGAACATCTTCATCCTGAGGCGTGCGCCACGCAGCCAAATTTACAAAGGCCCGGCTGCTATAGCGCACGCCTCGAAGGATGCGGATATCCCATCTTCACTCTTAAACATGCGTCCCATGGTTCGAGATGCAAGGCTAACGCCTTGTTCTCACCATGAGGCTCTCTCAGTCCTGATGGGATTTTAGCCGCTGTAAACGCCGCCGGGATCGCTGAACAGATCGAGCGGGCGCGGCGCGCTCTTGCCATCTGATTGTCCGGAGGCCGGCATCGGCACCGACGTCAGGGACGAGCCATTGCCCCACAATTCGCGGACCGCCGGAGAGAGCGGCTCGGTGCGATCGCCACCCTGAAACAATGAGTGAAATACAGGCGTGCCCGGCTGAAGCGAAGCAACCTGCTGCGGCTGGCGAGCCTGCATCTGGTCCTGGCTTTGCGGAAAGCGCGACAGATAGGCCGCATTGTCGGCGGCCTGCACGGCATCGCTGGAAGGCGCGACGCCGGCAGCAGCCATCGCAGTGCGCGTTGTGGTCGAGTTCGCCGCACTTTGATAGCGCCTGTCGAGTTCAGCATAGACCTCGGACACGCTGCGCTGCGAGCCGTCGCGATTATAAAAGATCGGCCGGTTCGCCGCCGCCGCACTCGGAAACATCGCGACCGCCGAGGCGCGCGGGGTATCCTGCGCCGCCGTAATCAGCCTGGACGCGCCGCCCGAGCCCATGAAGTGGGCCATGTAGAGTTCACCGTCTGTCGGACGGCGCCCGAGATCGCCAGCCAATTTGAAGCTGTTGGACTGCGTCAGCACGCCGGCCATCGCGGCATTGACCGCCGGATCGTCGCGCAGTTTCAGAATTTGATCGCGCGCCGCCGGATCGCTGACGGAATAACTGCCGGATGCGGATTTGGAGATTGAATCGGCATATTTGCCGAAACCGAAACTGGGGCCCGCCTCTTTCACGGTGCCGAGCCACGTTTGTTCGATGAACTGATAAAGCCCGCGCGCCGAAGAGGTCGAGGCAGTGGCACCCGGGTTCAAATTGGATTCGATTTTCGCCGCGGACAGCAGATATTCGAAGCTGGCGCCGGTGGCGCTGGCGGCCTGCTTGATCGTGCCCGCGACCTTGGCGCGCGCCGACTCGATCGCG
>DASWQB010000483.1:0-2851 GCA_036398335.1 Afipia sp.
CAATGGACTTTGTGCCTTCGGATCATCGCTCAAGCGATCCGGTAACGGTCCGGCCCGTCGCTCCGGTGTCCGCTGCGCCGAGGTCCGTCGCATCTAAGTCTGCGGCTTCGCGGTCGGTTGCCGAAATTCCTGTTGCGGCTATGCCGGCGGCGCCGAAGCCGGTCGTGTCCACATCACCAGCGCCGAGCCATTCCGGCGCGGAGGCCTATGCGCCGCCGAACCTGCGCAAGGGTGCGCGCCCCACCGACAAAGGCAAACTTCAGGCGGTGCTCGATGATCTGATCGGCGCGCGCGAACTGATCGACCGCGTGCTGAAGGAGTAGGGCTCCCGACACCGGCGGCTTTTTCAGGGCGGCGTGACGGCCCGTTTGCCTTGCGCGCGGCCATAATCGACGCTACAGGATCGGGGCCGCCAATGTTTCTGGTTGCAGGTTCGGAGCGTAGCGCAGCCCGGTTAGCGCACTAGTCTGGGGGACTAGGGGTCGGAGGTTCAAATCCTCTCGCTCCGACCATTTTCACCTCATTTTCGTTTTACCCGGTTCGTTGAAACGAGTGTCCCCGATTCCGAAGGCACGGACGGCGTATCGATGCAGAGATTGTCTGGATGGTTCGGCGCGATCGACGCCTACATCATACGCATCATCCTGACGTCGTTCGTGATCGTGCTGATCTCGCTGACCAGTGTGATCTGGGTGACGCAGGCGCTGCGCGGCATTGACCTGATGACGAGCCAGGGCCAGACCATTCTGGTCTTTATCGGCATCACCGGCCTTGCGATACCTCTGCTCGCGCTGATTATCGCGCCCATTGCGCTGGTGATCGCGGTCACTCACACACTCAACAAGCTCGCCACGGATTCCGAAATCATCGTCCTGAGCGCCGCGGGTATGTCGCCCAAACGTTTGATCCGCCCGTTTATGATCGCGACCCTGATCGCCAGCATTTTCGTCTCTGCCTTGTCGATCTATATCGCGCCGGAATGCCTGCGCGCGCTGCGGCGCTGGAACAGCGAGATCGGCGCCGATGTGGTCGCCAACGTGCTTCAGCCCGGCCAGTTCGTCAAACTCGGAAAACTGACGCTGCGCGTGCGTGAGCGCCAGCCCGGCGGAGTACTGGCCGGCGTATTCATCGACGATCAGCGCAATCCGGCGGAGCGTGTCAACGTGATCGCCGAAACCGGCAGCATACAAAAAAACGATCGGGGCTCCTTCCTTGTCCTGCGCGACGGCAATTTGCAGCGCTTCGAAAACGACAAGCGCGATCCGGCGATCGTCGGCTTCAAGAGCTATGCCTTCGATATGTCGCAGTTCTCTTCGGCTCCTACCGCCATCATCTACAATTCGCGCGAGCGTTTTATCTCTGAACTTATCTGGCCGCCTGCGGAGGAGAATCTGCCGGCGACGGAAATTGCGCTGTATTGGGGCGAGTTGCACGACCGGATACTGGCGCCCATCTACCCCTTCGTTTTTGCTCTGATGGCGTTCGCGTTTCTGGGATTGCCGCGCACCACAAGGCAAGGCCGTAATTTTGCGATTTCGATGCTGCTGCTGGCAGTGTTCGCCGTCCGTATCGCCGGGTTCGTATGTTCGACCATCGTGGCGACGCATCCCGGTGCGGTTTATATCCAATACCTCATGCTGATGCTGGTCAGCGCGCTGAGCATCTGGATGATCCGCAATGGCGTGGTGGTCGATCCGCCGTCCAATGTGCTGCGCTTCTTTTCTGACCTGCGCGCGCGGATGCCATCCTTCGCCAGAACCTGAGACGAGAAGGCGGCGCTTACATCAATTCAGGTGGTTTCGGCGATCGGCGGCGGCGCGCCATGTCATCATAGGCAGCGACGTTCATCGCCCACATCGCGCCGAGCAGCATCCAGAAATGTCGCCAATGATCGACGTCGATGATGAAAGCTTCGCCGACGGAACCGAGAAACGCCGAAAACACCGCCAGATACATCCGCTGCCAGGGCACCTTCACGAAAATGAGTTTGAATCCCATCGCCACGGTGATGAACATCAGTGCCGGGAAGCAGATGCCGGAGATCCATCCGCCCGACATGAAGGCGTTGAGAAAAGAGTTGTGAGTGTCTTCCGGAAAGAAGCGGGTGAATTGCAAGGGACCGATGCCGAGCGGCAGATCGAGCGCCATCTGGAAGCCAAGCGCGTGACGCCCGAACCGGCCGAAGCGGCCGGTGTCATAGCTCTGGTTGAAACTGGCGCGCTCCTTGAAAAGGTTGTCGATCGAATCGAACGACAGCAGCACCATCAGAAGCAGGCTCGCGACCACGACGGCCGCAAGTGTGGTGACGACGATGCGGCTGCGCTGTTGCCGCGAGGGGCTGGTCATGTACATCATGAGCAGCATGAACGCAGAGGTCAGGATCAACTGGCCCCATGCGGCACGCGAGAACGCCAGCAGGATCGCGAGTGCGATAATTCCGAAGGCGAGTGCGCCGCGCATCGACTTGCCGAGCGGTGCGGTGACGACGTCCTGCAGCGTGAACAAGGCCGGCAGGATCAGGAACGCGGCGATGACGTTCGGGTCCTTGAAGGTGCCCTTGACGCGGCCATACAGGGTGAACAGGTCTTCACCGCCGGGCATCAGATGGAAATAGCCGATAAAGCCGGTGATCGAGGCGATCAGCGCGCCGAAGATCAGGCCGCGCCGCAACGCATCGAGACGCGCCTGCGTATCGTCCGCCAGCGCCATGGCAAAAAATATCGCGGTAATCGCCATATACCACGATGTGACGATCCAGTTCACGATCTTGGACTCGTCCATCAGATACGCGGCGCAGATGGTATAGCCGAGGTTCAGTACCACCAGCAGGATCAGCAGCGGCAGGAACACC
>DASWQB010000484.1:0-2013 GCA_036398335.1 Afipia sp.
GCGCGCAGCCGGGCGATATCGGGTGCATTCTCATTGCGCGCGTGAAAGCGGTTGTAGATTTTGGTTAAACCCTCGTCGCGTTCGGTCATCATCTGAGCTCGGAAGGTATGATAGCCGCAACCTGCTGCTTCGAGGGCGAGGTCCATCTCGAAACCTTCAGGAAATGGATAGGTGCGAAAACAATCTTCGATTGTATACGTTAGGTCATCTTTCATAGTGGTTCCGACAAATCGGGCCCAAATCTCATGAGATCTCGACTGCATAGCGGTAAATGACGCGAAGCTCTCAAGAGCGAAGACATTAAGATTCTGAGAATAGACAAGACCTTTTGGGAGAATCCCAATTACGTATTGAGGGGCTGCCTTGCTCGCATTCACGAGAATCCGATCTAGCTTAGCCATTGCCTTCTTAAGGGCGGGAACGCGTCTTGTGTGCTTCCACCAGATTTCACGACGAGTTCGATCAGGGTTCTTGGCCCTCTCCGGCTTAACCAATCGATCAACAATCTCCAAGAGATCGGGCCAATCCGAGGCCGCAGGCTCCGAGTAATCGAGAGGCACAATACCATCGCGTAACGCGTCATCCCGCTCGCGCGGTGTCATCGCCGTCCAAGGCTTTATTTCCCCGTCGCGCCGTAGCGGAAGATCAGCAAAATCGATCACGTAGCGATGGTGTGCATGGCGTGGATCGGTGTTGACCTCTTCGCCGCCGATGTAAGGGAAGATGCGCTCTGAATTGCGTGGATCCTTTGCAATAAGGGCATGCAAAGTTGCTAAGCTCTCAGCCTCGCCTTTTGCAGCGGCCAAATCGTCGAATATAAAACCCGCGCCAAGTACAATGGATCCCTGGAATGCTTTGCCGGAATTGGCGACAAGGGGCGACGGCGATGTATCGAGGTCACCCTCAACTAAGTAGGCTGAAATACGGCGAACCTGCCGATTGTCGAGCACGGGCGAGCTTGCTTCGCCTTTCACGATGTGAACGACGGACACCACTACCGATGCCTCGCCCGGCCACTTCAATCGACGCCGCGCGCGCACGATGGCACCGCCGTCGGCGACAATCATTGTTAGGCCAGAGGCTCGCGTGTCGCCCTGACCGATAGTATTTGTTGCAATCAGACAGAATTCACCTCCTTCTCGCAATAAGCCGAAAGCGCGTCGGAAAAAATGCGCAACCAGGTCGGAATTGCCATGGGCACCTTCGTGCAGCGTCTGCAGCCACGGAAGATAGCTCTTGGGGCTACCGCCAATGATCGTGTTCTTGCCGGCAAATGGCGGATTGCCGATGATGGCGTCGAAGCCTGGATTGCGGCGAGAAAAAACTTCAGGGAACTCAATTTGCCAGTGAAAGGGCGGAATCGGGTATACTCCAAAGAGAAGGTCCTTGGAAAACCAAGCTGCCTTCTCCTCCCAGCCTCGCGAACCCAGGTTGCTTTGCACTAGCTTCTGAAAGGCGACCAGTTGTTCGATCCGCTTTTTCGGCTTGTCGGCCGAAAAGAAGGCGGCCACGATGCCGTCGCCAATCAACCGAGCAACCTCTAGCTGAGATTCAACGGCTTCGAATTGGGGGCGCAGTTCAGCCTCGCTTGCCCATTCAGCTTGCTCGCGAATGCGCGCTCGACCTTTCTCGGCTTCCCGCAAATGGTCGCTGACCAACTTGCCAACAAAAGTAGGCGGCTTCGTCGTATCCCAATGGGTTGCCGAAATCTGATCCTTAGTCAGTCCGACGAGGCTATCGCCACATTTCAGCGCATGATCGAGGAAGGTGAACTCATGGTCGCGCGCCAACGTGGCAAGCCAAAGCGACAGTCGGGCCAGATCGACTGCGCGCGGATTCTTGTCGACACCGTACAGGCAGCGCTGTGCGACAAGCCGGCGGGCATGAAGCTCCTCGTCTTCGTCCGCCGGAATGGTGGGCCGTTTCTCCGGCCAACACGCCCAGGCCACGACCAGACGTTCGCCCAAGGCACGGCAAGCCTCGACCAAAAAAGCACCCGATCCCATGGCCGGG
>DASWQB010000485.1:0-8563 GCA_036398335.1 Afipia sp.
GGGCGGCCTCGGCCCGATGGCCGGACAGAACCACCATTTCGTGCAATACGCGCCGGAAAAAATCCCGTATGCGATGACCCGCTACATCAACGAGACCAATCGTCTCTACGGTGTCCTCAACAAGCGCCTCGCCGACCGCGAATTCGTCGCCGGTGATTATTCCATCGCCGATATGGCATCTTATCCCTGGATCGTACCTTACGAGCGGCAGCAGCAGAAGCTTGAAGATTTTCCGCATCTGAAACGCTGGTTCGAAGCGATCTATGCACGGCCTGCGACTGCGCGGGCTTATGCCCAAGCCAAGACGGTCAATCCCACCAAGGCTTCCGTTGTCGACGAGGAGTCTAAGAAAATCCTGTTCGGACAGACGGCGCAAAAGGGCTGAACATGACGCGACAGCTTTTCGAACTCGCTGGCCGCGATCCCGCGCATGTCTTCAGTCCGTATTGCTGGCGTATCCGCATGGCGCTGGCGCACAAGGGACTGGACTTCAAGACGGTGCCGTGGCGCTTTACGCAGAAAGACGCAATCAAGCCGCACAATTCGGAAAAAGTGCCCGTGCTTGTCGACGGCGAAACATCGATCAGCGATTCATGGGCGATCGCAAATTATCTGGAAGACAAATATCCCGATCGGCCGTCGTTGTTCGGCGGTGACGGAGGGCGCGCAATGGCGCGCATGCTCAATAGCTGGAGCGATGTTTCGGTCGGACAGATCGCGCCGCTCATCGTCGCCGACATCCATGCGGGACTTCATCCTGACGATCAGGATTATTTCCGGCGCACGCGCGAGAAAAATCTCGGCCGCAAGCTTGAGGAAGCCGTCGCGGATCGCGAGCGGCGGGTGGAGGATGTGCGCAAATGGCTGCATCCGTTGCGGATGACGCTTCGCTCGCAGACTTATCTCGGCGGCGCAGAACCGAACTATGCCGATTATATCGTGTTCGGGCCGTTTCAGTGGGCGCGTTTGACAAGCGCATTCGAGTTGTTGACGCCGGACGATACGATTTACGTTTGGCGCGAGAAGATGCTCGATGCGTTCGGCGGCATGGCGCGGCAGTCACCTGTTGCGGCTGTCGCGTAAACCCGCTCAGGCTTGCGCCGGAATTCCGAGAACGTCCGGTTCTTGCGTTGAGGTTACGCCGGCTTTTGCAGTGTTGCCGCGCAAGGCGGCGGTGGTCATGCGCCTCACCGCATTTTCGGCATCGCGCGCGATCTGCTTGCGATCCGCGTTCACACCGTAGGAAACCGGTTCGCCCCAGGTCACGGTAACGTCTACCGCGCCCTGCGCGATGACGCCGAGCAGATGCGGCACCAGATCGGTTTCGCCGTACCATGCCACCTTGTCACGCATCCCGCGGCCGATCTGAATGCCGCCGAACTGAACGTAAGCCACCGACACCGGCTGCACCGTGACGCGGTCATGGTGCGACGAATCCCCGATAGCGTGATGCAGGGCGCCGATCAGCGCGGAGCGAAATGGCAATATGCGAATGCCATCGCTCGACGTACCTTCGGGAAATAACAGCACTGCGTCGCCTTCGCGAAGACGGTCAGCCATGCTGCGTGTGGCCTCGCCGGTTTTGTGGCGGCGTTCGCGCTCAATGAAAATCGTGCGCTGCAATTTCGCCAGCATGCCGAACACCGGCCAGTCGGCGACCTCCGATTTCGATACGAACACGAGCGGCGCCACCGCGCTGAGCACGGAAATGTCCAGCCACGAAGCGTGGTTGGACAGGATCAGGGCTGGACGGTCATCTGTGCGGTTGCCGATCTGATTGATACGCACGCCCATGATCCTGCACGCCATGCGATGGAATAGCACCGGCACGGTACGTTGCAGGCTATTATTGAGGACAATGCCTGCGACCTGGAACGGCACCAGAACCAGAAACAGCATGACGAGCGCGAGCAGGATGAAGGCAATGCGGATCATGGTCTATGCTTATGCGGAACGTATATGACCGCTGTCTATGCTGAATGTGTATAAACGCGACGGGTATTCGACATAAAAAATACGGTTCCGGAGGCTCGCGGAGGAAGGGCGGGCACAACCGGAACCGCTGAATGCGAGGGCGTACGACGGGGATCGCCACCAAACGCTCAATCAAGGTAGGATGGCTTTGTTACGCGCGGGTGACAGGCAGATTTCATCCACCAAAAAGCTATTATCGGTCTCCATTCCAGCAGCTTTTTCGCTTTGAAATTGTTGTCAGAGGCCGTTGATAAACTGAAAGGACGTCCATGTTTCCCGCGTTGCCACCGACCTTGCTGCCGATCCTGATGTTATTCGCGTCCAATGTCTTCATGACCTTCGCCTGGTACGGCCATTTGAAGTTCAAGGACCAAGCACTGCCGCTTGTGGTGATGGTGAGTTGGGGCATCGCGTTTTTTGAATACTGGCTTGCGGTGCCGGCGAACCGCTGGGGCAGCGAGGTCTATACGGCCGCGCAGCTCAAAACGATGCAGGAAGTCATCACATTGATCGTGTTCGCGGCGTTTTCAGTGCTGTACCTGAAGGAGCCGTTGGGTTGGAATCACGCACTCGGTTTCACGCTGATCGCAGCGGGTGCGTTCTTCATTTTTCACAAATGGTAAAATGGCCGTTTATTGTCCGGCGGACAAAAGCGACACAGGGTTAGCCGCGCGTTCGGGCACCGCACTTTTGCTGCGTGTCCCGGTCACAATCACCAGTGAGGCAGCCAGGAGGATGGCCGCCGTCAGCGATACGACGACAACAAAGGTCGGCGTCTTCATGGCTAATCTCCGCGAAACGGGGAGCTGGATGGTCAGAGCGCCTGCATGGCGGCGGCGACGCGGATCGACAGTATGGTGATGGCGACGATCAGGCCCATCGACAGGAATAGCGCCGCGACCGCCGCTGAGACGGCGTTCGCCAATCGGGATGAAACTTGTTGGCTGGACGGGCTGGTAAAGCCTTCATCCAGTGCACGCGACCGCGTCATGGCCGGATTTCCTCGCGCGATGCGAATCACCGCGTCACTGGAATATCCCAAAAACCACTGTCAGGATTTTGGCGCGAAAAGCCGAAAACATGACCAAATAAAGGCAGGCGATCTGCCTGTCCCCGCTATTCTTTCTGCTTTTGGTCAGATTTCGGCGGCGAGCGCCCGGTTGGCGGCGGAGGCTCCAGACACTCCTGTCATGGCCACAAAGTGCGGTTCGGCCTCGACCCGCTTCAGCCAGGCGCGCACCGATGGATAACCCGTGAGATCGAAATCACATTGATCGGCAACATGGGTGTAGCCGTACAGTGCGATATCCGCGACGGTCAAATGGCCGGCCGCGAAATAGTCATGGGTTTTAAGATGATTTTCCATCACCTGAAGCGCGCCGTAGCCGCGCTCCATCCAGTCTTCCAGCGCGTGCGTCTGCAAGTCACGTCCACCGCGCACCAGCGCTAACCAGAAATAGGCTGCGCCAACGCTTGGCTCGAGCGCGTGTTGTTCGAAGAACATCCATTGCAGCGCCTGTGCACGGTCGATGCGGTCTTCCGGCGCGAGCGACGTGCCGACCGCAACGTACCAGAGAATTGCGTTCGATTCGGCGAGGTAGCGGTTTTCGCCGACTTCCAGCAGCGGCACCTGCCCGCTGGGATTCATTGCAAGGAATTCCGGCGTGCGGCTTTCGCCGCGCAGAATGTCGATCTCGATGGCCTGGTACGGCGCGTCTATCAGTGCCAGCGCAAGGCGGACCTTGTAGCTGTTGCCGGAACGCTGCATCGAGTAGAGCTTGTACATAGCGTCAGTTTCGTCCCTCGATCCCGTCTTGCAGGTGCGGGATCAATGTCACAATGATGCCGCGGCCGCCGCCTCGCAAGGCCCGCCCGCCGGAATAGTTCAATCTGCTCGCTGTGGTGCTAATCTCGTAAACTCGTTCTAATAAGGCTGCCCGCGCGGCCATATCATGGCTGAGCGATTTCCGGCTCCGGCAATTCGAGTTCACCGGATTCAAAAACAGGTAACGATACGGCCTTTAATTCCGGCGCGATCGAGGGTGATTGCGCAAGGCGAAGCAGCGGGCTCCACTGTGGGCGTGAGGCTGTTTTCGCAACCGCAACCCACGCCAGAAACGTGATGGTGATGCCAGCCAGCACGTCAACGATGTAATGGCTGCCTTCGAGAGGTGTTGCCATGATCATCGCGATGTTAAGTACCAGAAATATCCACTTCACGCCTGGCGTCCGCCATAGCGCCATCGTGAACAGAACGGCAAGCGCTGCATGCAGACTTGGAAAGGTAATGATACCCTCAGAATTCAATCCCGACAGAGTTGTAAACGTTCCTGCGCGCAGTCCGAAGAACACAGGCCAGCTGGTCGCGGAGAGGGGCTCCGCATAGCCGTTTGCGACGGTCGCTTCCACAGCATGAAAAAGCCAAGGCCCTTCTGCGGGAAGAGCCGCGGAAACAGCTATCGTAACCAGTGTTGTCGCAACGAAGGCTTTAACGAAAATTCGGAGACGAAAAACCTGTCCGCTGAGAGCAAGGATCAGGACAGTCGCGATTGTCTGTAGGGAGAAGCTTGCGTAGGCGGTCGCGAGAATCCCGTGAAGCACAGGGTGACGGGAGATGAATGTAAGATAGCCAAGCCAGTCCACGCCGAGATATTGATCCCAAGCCGAGAACCTCGCATCTTGTAAAGGCAGGCCCGCCGTCGCCACGAGATAGGACAGAGGCGCGCCCACAGCGGCAAACGCCACGATCTGTGCGGTTACGGTTAGCGCGGACGCCAGACGTATGTCGGGACGGATCGCATGGTAAAACCATCCGGCGCACATCAGTAGCGCGCAAGCGGTCAGTGGAATGACAAAGCTTGCCCACTCGATTTTGAATGGAAAGAACTGGACCGCGGTGAGATCAACGGCAGCTATGGCGGCGATGATAACCGCGATCCCGCGGTCGTTATTTCTCAAGGATCGATGTTCAATCATGGCGCTCTTTGCCCAAAGATTGGAAGCGCCACCTTAGTGACAGAGCTATGTTTGCAGCACGTTAATCCGGGGTCTTAAAAACAATGGAAATAGCCTTAAATCGACGATTTTTCCTTGCCGCTTCATACCAGCGGCTTTAGATACAGGGTGCCTGCGACGCGCAGGTATTCCCCCGGATTCGGAGACAACAATGCCGTTTTTGTCCGCTGCGCTTGATCGTGTGAAGCCGTCCGCCACCATCGCGGTTACGGATAAAGCACGCCAGCTCAAAGCGGCCGGCCGCAACGTCATCGGTCTGGGTGCCGGCGAGCCTGATTTCGACACGCCCGCCAACATCAAGCTGGCGGCGATTCACGCCATCGAGGCCGGCAAAACCAAATATACCGCGGTTGATGGCATTCCCGAGCTGAAAGAGGCGATCGTTGCCAAATTCAGCCGTGAGAACAAGCTTGCCTACAAGCCCAGCCAGATCACGGTCGGCACCGGCGGCAAGCAGGTTCTCTACAACGCGTTGATGGCGACCATCAATCCCGGCGACGAAGTTATCATCCCTGCGCCTTACTGGGTGAGCTATCCGGAAATGGTGGCGCTTGCCGGTGGCGAATCCGTGCCCGTCGTCTGCACGGCCGCGCACGGCTTCAAGCTTCAGGCGGCGGATCTGGAAAAGGCGATTACGCCGAAGACCAAGTGGATCATTCTGAATTCGCCGTCGAACCCAACCGGCGCGGCATATTCTTACGCGGAGTTGAAGGCGCTCACCGACGTGCTGGTGAAGCACCCGCAAGTCTGGATCATGACCGACGACATGTACGAACATCTCGTCTACGACGATTTCAAGTTCGTGACGCCGGCGCAGATCGAGCCGAAACTGTTCGAGCGCACGCTGACGGTGAACGGTGTCTCGAAAGCCTATTCCATGACAGGATGGCGCATCGGTTACGCGGGTGGCCCCGAACTGCTTATCAAGGCGATGGCAACCATTCAGTCGCAGTCGACGTCCAATCCATCGTCGATCTCGCAATGGGCCGCCGTCGAGGCACTGAATGGGCCGCAGGATTTCATCCCTGCAAATGCCAAATTGTTCAAGGAGCGGCGCGATCTCGTGGTGTCGATGCTCAATCAGGCGAACGGCATCGAATGCCCGCGTCCGGAGGGTGCGTTCTACGTCTATCCGTCCTGCGCGGGGACGATCGGCAAGAGCGCGCCGTCCGGCAAGAAGCTTGCGAACGACGAGGATTTCGTTACCGAGCTTCTGGAAAGCGAAGGCGTCGCGGTGGTTCAGGGCTCAGCCTTCGGCCTCGGCCCGGCCTTCCGCATTTCCTACGCCACCAAGAACAGCGATCTTGAGGAGGCGTGCAACCGCATCCAGCGCTTTTGCGCCAATTTGCGATAGATTCGCCGAGCGCGATAAATTGACCTGCATCAAGAGGCCCGTGAAAAGGGGCCTCTTTTTTACGCGAATTCAACCGTGGCGATTGCCTGAGATCATTGAACATTGGCTGACGCTGTGACTAGATACGGCGGCTTTTTGATCGGCTTGTCCACTGATTTGGAGATTTTCATGCGCCGCCTGTTCGCGATGCTGTCAGCAGTTACGTTGTTCGCCTCGTTCGTTGCCGTCGTTCACGCGCAGCAGGCTCGCGTGCAGGCGGGTACGCTGGAATGCCGCGGCGGTGCCAGTGTCGGCTTCATTGTCGGTTCTGTGACGAATTTTGGCTGCGTTTTCCGCGCGCCGGGGCGTCCCGATGATCTCTATGTGGGAACCATCAACAAGATCGGGCTCGACCTTGGCATCACCGAAACCACGTCGCTGGCGTGGGGCGTGTTCGCGCCGACCGCGCAACTCGGGCCGGGCGATTTGGCCGGTAATTACGGCGGTGTTGATGCGAGCGCCACGGTCGGTCTTGGTCTCGGCAGCAATGTCATGCTCGGCGGCTCGGCGAATTCGTTTGCGCTTCAGCCGCTCAGCGTTCAGGGGCAGACTGGCCTTAGCGTTGCTGCTGGCATCCAAAGCCTGCAATTGCGGCCGGGCCGTTGAACCAGAGCGCGCCCATAACCACCGCTGTTACGCCGGCGAAGCTGAGTTTCGCCGATCTGTTCACGCCGAAGCTCGTCACGGTTCTGCGCGAAGGTTATGACTCCGGTAAACTCCGCGCCGACGTCCTCGCAGGTCTGACGGTTGCGATTGTCGCGCTGCCCTTGTCGATGGCGATCGCGATCGCCTCTGGTACCACGCCGGATCGTGGACTTTATGCGGCGATCTTCGGCGGCTTTCTGGTGTCGATGCTCGGCGGCAGTCGATTCCAGATCGGTGGCCCTGCGGGTGCCTTTATTATTCTGGTCGCTGCATCCGTCGCGCGTCACGGCATCGACGGCGTTCTGCTGGCGACGATGATGGCCGGTGGCATTCTGATTGTCGCGGGGCTGCTGCGGATCGGCACCTACATCAGATACATTCCCCATCCGGTCACTGTGGGATTCACCACAGGTATCGCGATTATTATCTTCGCCAGCCAGATCAGGGATCTGTTCGGCATCGTGCTGCCAGGCAAGGAGCCCGGCGAACTGATTGCGAAGCTTGAGACGCTCGGCCACGCGGCCGGCACGACGAATTTTTTCGCTGTCGCTCTCTCCGTGGCGACCATTCTCATTATCGCCGGTCTGCGAAAATTCCGTCCGGCGTGGCCGGGTATGCTGATTGCAGTCGCGGTTACGGCGCTTGTCGCGGCATTGCTGGCGCTGCCGGTCGAGACCATCGGCACCCGCTTCGGCGGCATCCCGCAGAATTTCCCGTTGCCATCTCTGCCCTCGGTCTCGCTGTCGAAGGTTTACGAGGTACTGCCGGATGCGCTGACCTTCGCGTTGTTGGGCGCGATCGAGTCGTTGCTTTCGGCGGTTGTCGCCGACGGCATGACCGGCCGCCAGCATCGCTCGAATTCCGAACTGGTGGCGCAAGGCGTGGCGAATATCGGCTCGGCGATTTTCGGCGGGATTTGCGTGACTGGCACGATCGCACGTACTGCCACCAATGTGCGCGCTGGCGCGCGCAGTCCGATTTCGGGCATGTTGCATTCGGTATTTTTGTTGTCGTTCATGCTACTGGCGGCACCATTGGCGAGCTTCATCCCGTTGGCGACACTGGCGGGTGTGCTTGCGGTGGTGGCCTGGAACATGGCGGAAAAACACGAATTCGCTGTATTGCTTCGCTCATCGTTCGGCGAGGCGGCGATTCTGTTATCCACCTTCCTGCTGACAATCTTCATCGGGCTGGCCGAAGGTATCGCCGTCGGCTCGCTGATAGGCGCCGTTCTGTATTTTTATCGCAAGCGTCAGCGCGCCCGCGATATGACGCCGCCATCTACGGACGAATTCGTGTAAATAGATCGCGATGATTCCTAATCCTGCCGCATGTCTGATCGGTTGGCCGGCCGCGCATTCGCGCTCGCCGCTGATCCACAAATACTGGCTGAAAGAACTCGGTCTCAAAGGCGATTACCGCATAGAGCCGGTCGCGCCTGCAGCGTTTGCGGGGTTCGTCGCGCAGCTTCGCGCGAAGGGTTATATCGGCGCGAATGTCACCATCCCGCACAAGGAGCAGGCTCTGGCGGTGTCG
>DASWQB010000486.1:0-9851 GCA_036398335.1 Afipia sp.
GCAGCGGCTGCGCGTTCGGCGCGTCCTCCACTTCCGCGCGCCGCGACAGCACGCCGAACATCTTCTCGATATCGATGACGGCCTGGCGGATTTCGCGATAGACGAAACCCATGAAGTTCAGCGGCTGGTAGAGCTGGATCATCATGGCGTTGACCATGACGAAATCGCCGATTGTGTTGGTGCCATTGCGGATGCCGATGGCGCACATCATCATGGTCGCGGTCAGGCCGAAGGTGAAGATCACCGCCTGCCCGGTGTTGAGCAGCGCGAGCGAGGTGTAGGTCTTGACGCTGGCCTGCTCGAAACGTTCCATCGACTTGTCGTAACGCTGCGCCTCGCGCTGTTCCGCGCTGAAATATTTCACCGTCTCGTAGTTGAGCAGCGAATCGATCGCCTTGGTGTTCGCCTCGGTGTCGGAATCGTTCATCTTGCGGCGAATCCCGATCCGCCATTCGGTCGCGATATAAGTGAAATACATATAGGCGATGACCGTCACCGCGGTGACCAGCACATAGCGCCAGTCGAACTGCCACAGCAGCACGCCCATCAGCAATGCGGTCTCGATGATGGTCGGCACCAGTTGCAGGATCACCATGCGCACGATGGTATCGATGGCATTGCGCCCGCGCTCCAGCACGCGCGTCAGCCCCCCGGTCTTGCGCTCCAGATGAAAGCGCAGCGACAGATCGTGCATGTGAACGAAGGTACGATAGGCGATCTTGCGCACGGCATGCATCGCCACGCTTGCAAAAATTCCGTCGCGCCACTGGGTGAACACCGCCATCAGGATGCGCATGCCGCCATAGCTCAGCGTCATGATGATCGGCGAAGCGATCAGCCACAGTGTCCAGTTAGACGGCTGCACCGGCGCGCTGCCCTGTCCGTTCAGCGCGTCGATCGCCCATTTGAAAGTAAACGGCACCGCCAGCGTCGCCAGCTTGGCGACGATCAGAAGCACCATTGACCAGACCACCCGCATCTTCAGATCGAAGCGGTCGCTCGGCCACATATAGGGCCACAGATGCACCAGTGTGTCGGCGATCGAGGCGCGTTCGGCTTTCAGATCAGGATTGTTGGCATCGGGCTGTGCGGCGGCGTTGTTCGTATCGGCCATACATCGTCCAATTCAGCCGTCCGGGGTGGACGGCCGGTCATAACATCTGCCCGTCATATAGAATGTTCCGGGACCTTTCGCACCCTTTTGACCTGAATCTTTTCACCCTTTTGCGATGCGGTGGAATAGGTGTTCCAAGGCCGGATGCGGGCGTCTTGACGATGTCGCAATGCGATGCCACATCGCTCTTATGACAATTAAGACGATTTGCGTTTACTGCGGTTCCGGCCCCGGCACCGATCCTCAATTCATCAAGTCCGCTTTGGCGTTCGGCAAGATTTTGGCCGAACAGAAGATCGGTCTCGTTTATGGCGGCGGCTCTATCGGCCTGATGGGGGCGGTCGCAACCGGCGTGCTGGATCACGGCGGCCACGTCACCGGCATCATCCCCGACTTTCTCACCGCGCGCGAGAACGCGATGACCCGCGCGCAGGAAATGATCGTCACCAAGGACATGCACGAGCGCAAGCAACTGATGTTCGAGCGCTCCGACGCATTCGTCGCGCTGCCCGGCGGCATCGGCACCCTGGAGGAACTGGTCGAACAGATGACATGGGCGCAGCTCGGCCGTCACACCAAGCCGATTCTGATCGCCAACATCGCGAAATTCTGGGACCCGTTGCTTGTGCTGCTCAAGCACATGCATAAGACCGCGTTCATCCGTCAGGGGCTGTCGGTCGATATTCTCACCACTGAGCGCGTCGAGGACATCGTGCCGAAGCTTCGGCAGGTTGAGACACGAAATATTCAGTCCGCGAAGACGCTGGAACCGAGCGTGGCTGAGAAGCTGTAAGCGCGACTATTAGTGTTTCAGGCGTCTTTCTTTCGTCATGCCCGCGCCTGTCGCGGGCATGCACGCCTTTCTTGTTGCATCAAGACGTGGATGGCCGGGACGAGCCCGGCCATGACAAAGATCATGCTGGCGCGCCGGACTTCACCAGTTTGTAGACCACCGAATCCATCAGCGCCTGAAACGACGCATCGATGATATTCGGTGATACGCCGATCGTGGTCCAGCGATCGCCGGTTTCATCCTCGCTTTCGATCAGCACGCGCGTCACCGCTTCCGTGCCGCCGTTGAGGATACGCACGCGGTAATCGATCAGCTTCAGTCCCTCGATAAATTTCTGATATTTGCCGAGGTCCTTGCGCAGAGCCACGTCGAGCGCGTTGACCGGGCCGTTGCCCTCGCCCGCCGAGATCAAATGCTCGCCGCCGACATCGACCTTCACCACCGCCATCGCGACGGTGGCGCGCTGGCCGAGCGCGTTGATGCGCTGCTCGACATTGACGTCGAACTGCAAGACGCGGACGTAATCCGGCACCTTGCCGAGAGTGCGGCGCGCCAGCAGATCGAACGAGGCATCGGCGGACTCATAAGCGTAGCCCGATGCCTCCCGCTCCTTCATCTCCTCGACCAACCGCGCCAGTTTGGGGTCGTCCTTGTCGAACGGAATCTTTGCGCGCTCGAGCGCCGCAAGGACGTTGGAGCGCCCCGCCTGATCCGACACCAGCACCTTGCGGTGATTGCCGACCGCCTCCGGCGCGATGTGCTCATAAGTATGCGGATCCTTCAGCACCGCGGAGGCGTGAATGCCCGTTTTGGTGACGAAGGCGCTTTCTCCGACATAGGCCGCATGCATGTCGGGCGCGCGATTGAGAATATTGTCGAGTGAGCGAGAGACCTGCACCAGCGTTTTCAGGCCGTCATCCGACACGCCGATATCGAAGGCGCTTGAAAATTCACTCTTCAGTTTCAGCGTCGGAATCAGCGAACACAGATTGGCGTTGCCGCAGCGCTCTCCGAGACCGTTTAATGTGCCCTGAATCTGGCGCGCGCCGGCGCGCACCGCCGCGAGCGAATTGGCGACCGCCTGCTCGGTGTCGTTATGCGCGTGGATGCCGAGATGATCGCCGGGAATATGCTTGGCGACCTCGCCGACGATCTTCTCGATCTCGTTCGGCATGGTGCCGCCATTGGTGTCGCAGAGCACCACCCATCGCGCGCCTGAGTCGTACGCCGCTTTTGCACAGGCCAGCGCAAATTTTGAATCTTCCTTGTAGCCATCGAAGAAATGCTCGCAATCCAGCATCACCTCGCGGCCCGCCGCTTTCGCGGCGCTGACGCTATCGCGGATCGAAGCGAGGTTTTCCTCATTGGTGGTCTGGAGCGCGACACGCACCTGATAGGCGGAAGCTTTCGCGACAAAGCAGATCGCATCCGCCTTGGCTTCCAGCAGCGCGGCGACGCCCGGATCGTTCGAAGCCGAGCGGCCGGAGCGGCGCGTCATGCCGAAGGCGGTGAATTTGGCGCGGTCCAGTTTCGGCTTTGTCGAAAAGAAATCGGTATCCATCGGGTTCGCACCGGGATAGCCGCCCTCGATGTAATCGATGCCGAGTTCATCGATCATCTGCGCGATGAGTTGTTTATCATGCAGCGTGAAATCGACGCCTTGCGTCTGCGCGCCGTCGCGCAGCGTGGTGTCGAACAGATAGAGACGCTCGCGGCTCATGACGCCCTCTCGCCGGGCCGGTCATTGGCGGCCAGCAGTTTTTTCATCGTGGTGTTGGCAAGCCATTCATCGCCGACGGTGATGGTATTGCGGCTTTCGCCGATATAGCCGCGCGCGGCGAAAAACGGCTCGGCGGTGTCGCTGGCGTCCGCCTTCAATTGGGTTGCGCCACGCGCCGCCGCGAGCTTTTCAATGGCGTCGCACAACGCAGTTGCCACGCCCTGCCGTGCCGCGCCCGGATGAACATAGAGCATGTCGAGTTCCTCGGTGCCTTTCAGCGACACGAAACCGACCGGCGAGCCTTGCAGCGTCGCCACCAGCGTCAGTTGCGCGCCGAGGCGCTTGCCGAGGCTCACTTCATCGTCGGCCACGGCGGCCCACGCTTCGCGCTGCGGCTCGGAGTAATCGTCCTCGGTCAATCCCTCGACACTGGCGGCGAAGATCGCGGCGAGGATCGACACATCCGCCGCAAGAAACGGCCGCAGCCCGACATTTGGAAGAGGCTGGGCCATCAGTTCACACCCGAGATGTCATGCGAGGGCCCGCCCCGTGCATCGATCATAAAAAAACTTTTCCGGTAGAGATGGATTGCCGGGTCAAGCCCGGCAATGACGAAGAGAGAGCGGAGAAAACTCATCGCGCGACCTCCCATGTGGTCACAAGCTTGCCATCAGCATCCTTGCTGTCTTTCAGAACGATACCTCTGGCAGCGAGTTCGTCGCGAATGCGGTCGGATTCAGCGAAATCCTTTCGCGCGCGCGCTTGCGCGCGGGCCGCAATCAGATCGTCAACTTTTCCGGCGCCGGACAGGACGCTGGCATCGGCGGCCGCGACCCAAGCCGCAAAACTCCCTGCATCGAGGCCCAGAAATGACAGCGCATTGCCAAGCGCCATCGACGCTTCGTCGCCCGCGTTCCGAATTTGCCGGCGCAGGGCATGCAATTCGGTGATCACTTTGGACGTGTTGAGATCATCGCACAGCGCCTCCACAATAGAGGCCGGCGTCTGTCCTGATGCCGGCGCGGCGACGCCAAAGAAATCCCTTAGCGTCGCATAGGCTGCATCGCACGCCGCCAGCGACCAGTCGATGGGCGAGCGATAATGCGTCTGCATCATCGCAAACCGCAGCGCCTCCCCGGGCCATGAGCGGCCGCGCCAACGCACGAGCAATTCCCGGATCGTGACGAAGTTGCCGAGACTCTTCGACATCTTCTCGCCTTCGACCTGAAGGAAGCCGTTGTGCACCCAATAATTCGCCATGCGCTCTTCGTGAAAGGCGCAGCAAGTTTGCGCCAGTTCGTTCTCGTGATGCGGGAAAACGAGATCGATACCGCCGCCATGGATGTCGAACTGTTGTCCCAGATGCTTCCATGCCATCGCCGAACATTCGATGTGCCAGCCCGGGCGGCCTTCGACCTTGATGCCGCCCGGCGAGGGCCATGACGGCTCGCCCGGCTTCGAGGGCTTCCACAACACGAAGTCCATCGCATCATGCTTGTAGGGCGCGACATCGACGCGCGCGCCGGCCAGCATCTCGTCGAGCGAACGCCGCGCCAGCGTGCCGTATTTCGGATCGGAGGCGACGCTGAACAGGACATGATCCTGCTCGACATAGGCGTTGCCGTTCGCGATCAGCTTTTCGATGATCGTGCGCATCTCGCCGATATGCTCGGTCGCGCGCGGCTCGACAGTGGGACGCAAACATCCCAGCGCATCGGCATCGGCGTGAAACTGCTTCTCGGTCTGCTCGGTGACCTTGCGGATCGCCTCGTTCAGCGGCAGGCCGGGATAATCGCGCACCGCACGATCATTGATCTTGTCGTCGACGTCGGTGATGTTGCGCACATAGGTGACGTGCTTGTCGCCGTAGATGTGCCGCAGCAACCGGAACAGCACGTCGAACACGATGACCGGGCGCGCATTGCCGATATGCGCGAAGTCGTAGACTGTCGGCCCGCACACATACATGCGCACGCTCGACGGATCGAGCGGCGCGAATGCGCGCTTTTCCTTGGTCAGCGTATCGTAGAGCTTCAGCTCCATCGCACTTCAACCATGACAACAGAATCCCTTGCTAGTGTCCTCAATCCGCTCGCTCGCCTCATTTCACAGCAGCTTCCATAGCGAACGAGCGGATTCAAAGGACACTAGAAATGATGATTCTAGTGCGGTTTTGGTTCGCAAGTCCGCAAATGAGCAAGCTGCAGAAATGATGCGGACTTGCGAACCACCGCACTAGTGGCCGGGGCGTCCAGTGATCTCGTGTGAGAAAAGACGGCTCCAGCCAGCGAATCGGCAGTGGTCCGATTCCGACATTCGCATCCCGTTGCGGCAGGCTAATTTGCGAATGTTGGAATCAAAGGACCACTGCAAATATTATTATTCTAGTGGGGCTTTGGATTTAACGTTCGCATAATGAGAACGCGGCTAGCGGGGCAGCGAACGTTAAATCCGCCCCACTAGCTAATAATCTCGCGGCAGATGCCGAAAATGGAGAGAGAACCGTTCATGAGCGGCACAATGATCCGCCCCAAAGACCGCGTCAAGCGCGATAGCCGTCCCTTTTAGAGAGAATTTCGGGTCATTTCATTGTGACCGGAAAGCTGGTTAAGCAATCTTAACACTTCGCGGCTATCGGTGTAGAGCCTCCGCTCCTTCCATCCGGTGCCTTATGCGACTGATTCCCGCGATCCTTGCCTGCGCTTTTATTGCTGCCACCTCGTCTGCCTCCTTCGCCGACAGCAAGGTTTTCATCGTCGCCAATCAACCTGACGGTTATGGCATCGACCAGTGCCTCGCCAGTGGCGAACGCTGCGGCGCTCCCGCCGCGCGGGCCTATTGCCAGTCGCACGAATTCGCCCAGGCCAGCGCCTACCGCCGGGTCGATCCGGACGAGGTGACGGGGGCGGTTCCGGTTTCCACCGGTGCGTGCAAGGGCGGCGGCTGCGACGAATATGTCGCGATCACCTGCCAGCGCTGATCGCCATCTTTTCTGCCTTCAATGCGCCCTGAATCGGACGTGACCTCGCCGCCGGAAGCTTGTATGTGAAGCCATCTGGCCGCATGGCGGCTGGATTTCTCAGCCGGACCCCGCGTGCCAATGTCCTCTCATTCCCGTTCATTCCCGACATACGCCCTGTTGCTGGGCGCAATGACTTTCAGTTCCGTTGCCACCGCGCAGGTCGTGCAGCAGGGCCCCGGCAGCCCGATGTGCCAGCGCCTCGAAGGCCAGCTGGCCAGCATCAACAGCGGCACGGCGGGCGGCGACCCGGCCCGCGCCGACCAGATCAGGCGCTATGAGGATTCTGCCGCCAAGCAGCAGCGTGAACTCGAACGGGTTCAGGGCCAAGCCAAGCGTCAGGGTTGCGACAATTCCGGATTCTTCTCGCTGTTCAACGGCCAGTCCGCGCAATGCGGCCCGGTCAACAACCAGATCCAGCAGATGCGCGCCAATCTCGATCAGATCACGAACAGCCTGCAGCAATTGCGCGGCGGTGCGGGATCGACCATCGACGACAACCAGCGCCGTTCGGTGCTGCTCGCGCTGGCACAGAACAATTGCGGGGCGCAATACGCCAACGCGGCGCGCTCCGGAGGTTTCCTTGAGTCGTTGTTCGGCGGCGGCGGCAGCAGTCCCGGCGCGGGCGATCCCAATTCATCAGCGGCGGGCACTTATCGCACCGTATGCGCGCGCAGCTGCGATGGCGCCTATTTCCCGGTCTCCTTCGCCACCGTGCCGAGCCGCTTCCAGGATGACGAGCGCACCTGCAAATCGCTGTGCCCGAACTCGGAAGCGACGTTGTTCACCTATCGCAATCCCGGCGAGGATATCGGACAGGCTGTGTCGCTGAATGGTCAGCCTTATTCGCAATCGCCGAACGCCTTCAAGTTCCGTACCCAGTTTGACAAGACATGCAGCTGCCGCGCGGCGGGGCAAAGCTGGGCGGATGCGCTCAAGAACGTCGATGATTCCAATGCGGCCGCGCAGGGCGACATCATCGTCACCACCGAAAGCGCGAAGAAGATGTCGCAGCCACCGGCGACGCCAGCCTCGCGCAGGCAGCCTGCTGCGTCTGTTCCTGCCGCCGCACCGGCCGCCGCCGATACGCCCGCTCCTTCGGGCGACAAACCGATCCGTTCGGTTGGCCCGACTTTCAATCCGACAGGACCTTCGCCGAGTCGCCAAAATTAAATCTCATCCTGAGGAGCGCGCTTGCCGTAGCCAAGTTTATGCAGGCTACGCCTGCTATGGCGCGCATCTCGAAAGATGAGGATATATGCCCTCATGGTTGGAGACGGCGCAAAGCGCCTCCTCACCATGAGGCGCTACTTTGCTGCCGCCTCAAGCCGTTTGAGCACTTTGACGCGGCCGATCAGCGGCAACAGTGCCTTCAGTTCAGGCCCCTGCTCGCGTCCGGTCAGCGCAAGACGCAGCGGATGAAACAACGCGCGGCCTTTTTTGCCGCTCGCCGCCCCGACCGCCTTGGTGAACTTCGACCAGGTGTCGCTGTCCCAGGGCTCGGGCGGAAGATGCACGATCGAAAGCTCCACCAGACCGGGATCGTCCGAGGTAAAGGTGTCGTCGCAGGAGATCACCTCCCACCATTCGCGCGCATCGTCGAGACGATTGAGATTGCCCTGAACCGCAAGCCAGAACGCCTCGGCGTGCCTGCTGACGCCAAGCACCGTCAAGCGGTCCGCGACTTTCGCGAACGGCAGAATGTGGAGCGTGCGCGCGTTCAGGCCGTTCAATTCCGCAGGATCGAATTTCGCGGGCGAATGCGAAATATCGGCCAGATCGATCTTGCTGATCAATTCATCGAGACCAATGACAGGCTCGACATTGTGCGAGGTGCCGACCAGCACCGACAGCGCCGCCACGGCGGAAGGCTCATAACCTTCCTCGCGCAACGTGCTCAGCGAAAAATGGCCGAGACGTTTTGACAGTCCCTCGCCGCTCGGCAGCGTCAGCAGGTTGTGATGAGCGAAGCGCGGCGCTTTTGCTCCCAACGCTTCGAACAACTGGATCTGCACCGCGGTGTTGGTGACATGATCCTCGCCGCGGATGATATCGGTGATCCCCATGTCGATATCATCGACCACGGAAGGCAGAGTGTAGAGATAGGAGCCATCGGCGCGGATCAGCACCGGATAGGACAGCGAGGCGGTGTCAATGCTGGTTTCGCCGCGCACGCCGTCCACCCAGGTGATGATCTTGTGGTCGAGCTTGAAACGCCAGTAAGGCTTGACGCCTTCGGCCGCCATCTCGGCGTGGCCTTCCGGCGTGATCTTCAGCGCCGCGCGATTATAAATCGGCGGAAGGTGGCGGGCCTGCAATCGCTTGCGCTGATAGTCGAGTTCTTCCTCGGTCTCATAGCACGGATAGAGATAACCGGCCTCGCGCAGCCTCAAAGCCGCCGCATCATACAGCGCGACACGTCCTGACTGGCGTTCGGTGCGATCCGGCGTGACACCGAGCCATTCGAGATCGACCGCGATGGCGTCGGCAAATTCCTTTGTCGAGCGTGCGCGGTCGGTGTCGTCATAGCGCAGCACGAATGTTCCCCCACTCTTCTTCGCATGAAGATAGTTGAACAATGCGGTGCGCGCGTTGCCGATATGAATGCGGCCAGTGGGCGATGGCGCGAAACGGACGACGGGGGATATTTCAGCCATCGATGGCCTCTGCCGAACCGCTGGCGCGTGAAACCAGCGCATGATCCGGCTCTGCGGGACGCTCGCCTGCATCACGGAATTTGTTGACGATCGGATAGCGTCGGTCACGGCCGAAATTCTTGCGCGTCACCTTCACGCCGGGCGCGGCCTGACGGCGCTTGTATTCGGCGAGATTCAGCAGCCGGTCGATGCGGATCACCGTGTCGCGGTCGTAGCCTTCGTCAATAATGGAAGCCAGGGACGACTCGCGCTCGACCAGCCGTTCGAGAATGGCGTCCAGCACGTCGTAAGGCGGCAGCGAATCCTGATCGGTCTGGTTTTCGCGCAATTCCGCGGTCGGCGGCCGCGCAATGATGCTGGTCGGAATGACTTTGCCGGAGGGGCCGAGCGCGCCCTCCGGTTTCCAAGAGTTGCGCAGCGACGAAAGCCGAAACACTTCGGTCTTGTAGATGTCCTTGATCGGATTGAAGCCGCCGTTCATGTCGCCGTAGAGCGTGGCGTAGCCGACCGACATTTCCGACTTGTTGCCGGTGGTCACCAGCATGTTG
>DASWQB010000487.1:0-6602 GCA_036398335.1 Afipia sp.
GTGGTCGCGCAGAGCAACAACAACGGATCGCCTTCGGGAGTGGCCTTCTCGCGCTTGCGCACGGAATTCACGCGCCAGACCGGCCAGCTGCTCATCAAGGACGGCGTGGTGCGTGGTCCGGCGATCGGCGGGACTATCGAAGGGCGCATCGATTACAACGCCAATCAGGTTCGCATGAGCGGCACCTTCGTGCCGATGTACGGCCTCAACAACATGTTCGGACAGATCCCGGTCGTTGGCCTCGTGCTCGGCGGCGGCAGCAATGAGGGCCTGATCGGCCTGACATATGAAATTGTCGGCACACCCGGCTCGCCTGTGCTGCGCGTCAATCCTATTTCGGCGATCATGCCCGGCATGACCCGCAAAATATTCGAGTTCGGCACGGGCCGCCAAACCAACCCGCAGGATTTCGGACCCCCGACACAGAACTGAATTCCGTCTCGCTTTGCCTAAACGGGTTTGAGCAGCACGTGACGCTTGCGGCCCATCGACAATTTGACGACGCCTTCCGGCGTGAGATCGCCCGGCGTCAGTGCCATCTTGTCGTCGGTGACCGGCACGTCGTTGACGCGAAGGCCGCCGCCTTTGATCTGACGCCGCGCTTCGCCGTTCGATGCCACAAGCCCCGCCCTTACAAACAAAGCAAGGACGGCCGCGCCGGCCTCGAATTCCGCACGGGGAATTTCCAGTGTCGGAAGATCGTCTGCGATGGCGCCTTCCTCGAAAGTTTTGCGTGCGGTTTCGGAGGCTGCATCGGCGGCGGCGCGGCCATGAACGACTACGGTCGCTTCGGTGGCGAGGATTTTCTTGGCCTCGTTGATCTCTGATCCACCGAGTTTTTCGAGCCGTGCGATTTCATCGAGCGGCAGGCGCGTAAAGACCTTGAGAAAACGGCCGACATCGGCATCCTCCGTGTTACGGAAGTACTGCCAGAAATCGTAAGGGCTGAAGAGATCGCCGTTCAGCCACACCGCGCCTTTCGCGGTCTTGCCCATCTTGGCGCCGGAGGATGTCGTGAGCAGCGGCGTGGTCAAAGCATAAAGCTGCGGACCACCCATGCGGTGGCTGAGATCGACGCCATTGATGATGTTGCCCCACTGATCCGAGCCGCCCATCTGCAGCACGCAGTTATAACGCCGGTTGATTTCGACGAAATCGTATCCCTGCATGATCATGTAGTTGAATTCGAGAAACGACAGCGACTGCTCGCGGTCGAGCCGCAGTTTCACGCTGTCGAAGGACAGCATGCGGTTGACGGAGAAATGGCGGCCGACATCGCGCAGAAACTCGACGTAATTGAGTTTCAGCAGCCAGTCGGCATTGTTGATCATCAGCGCGTCGGTTGGCCCGTCGCCATAACGCAGGATGCGCCCGAAAATCTTTTTGATGCCTTCGATATTGGCCGCGATGGTCTCTTGCGTGAGAAGCTGGCGCTGGTCATCGCGGAACGAAGGGTCGCCCACCATCGAGGTGCCGCCGCCCATCAGCGTGACCGGGCGATGCCCGGTCTGCTGCAGCCAATAGAGCATGGTGACCGAGATCAGGTTGCCGATATGAAGGCTGGTCGCCGTCGCGTCATATCCGACATACGCCGTGATTGGCCCTTTCGAGCAGGCATCATCCAGTGCGGCAGCGTCAGAGATCTGATGGATGAGTCCACGCTGGTCCAGGACGTTCAGGAAGTCGGACTTGTAGGCACTCATGCTTGGCTCTTAAATTAGCGATTTGGCGAGGCCTGTGGTGTATCAGGTTCGCGACTGGATTCAACCGAAGAGGGCTCGTGGATGAAGGCGATCGGTCTGATGAGCGGCACATCCCTCGATGGCGTGGATGTCGCTTTGATCGAGACCGATGGTGAAGGAATTGCCTCGTTCGGTCCGGCCGGCTATCGGGCCTATTCGCCGGCGGAGCGTGCGACCTTGCGTGGGGCGCTCGATACCGCGGTTCACATCACGGACCGTAGCGCGCGTCCGGGTATCGTTGCGGATGCCGAGGCGCTGGTGACGCGCGCGCATGCCGAGGCGGTGGATGAATTCATCAGCCGCAACGCACTGCGCCGCGATGATGTCGATATTGTCGGATTTCACGGCCAGACCGTCCTGCATCGTCCAAGCGAGCATTTGACGGTGCAGATCGGCGATGGTGCGGAGCTGGCGCGAGTCTTGAAGCTTCCGGTCGTCTCTGATTTTCGCGCAGCCGATGTGGCGGCTGGCGGGCAGGGCGCGCCGTTCGTGCCCGTCTATCACCGTGCGCTGGCGCTCATGGCCAAATGCACGTCGCCCGTTGTGATCCTCAATATCGGCGGCGTGTCCAACATCACTTACATCGACGGCGAGATATTGATTGCCTGCGACACCGGACCCGGCAACGCGCTGCTCGACGATTTCATGCTGCGTGCGGCCGGAGTAGCAATTGATCGCGACGGTCGATCTGCCAATATTGGCAAGCCCGATCTGAACTGGATTGCAAATGCGCTCAAACATCCGTTCTTCGCGCTGCCGCCGCCGAAATCTCTCGATCGCAATGACTTTGCTGCTTTTGCGATCGGCGGCATGTTACCCGAAGACGGCGCGGCGACATTGACGGCCTTCACGGCAGCGGGGATCGCGCGGGTCATCCCGCTATTGCCGCAATCGCCGCGAAGCTGGATCGTCGTGGGCGGCGGGGCGAACAACCCGACCTTGCTGAAAATGCTGGCTGAGGCGGTTGCGTCCGCAGGCGTCGTCACCGGCCATTCGCTCGGCTGGTCGGGCGATGCCATCGAGGCGCAGGCATTCGCTTATCTTGCCGTGCGCAGCCTGAAGGGATTGCCGCTGACATTTCCCGGAACGACGGGTGTGAGCGCGCCGCTGACAGGCGGCGTTTTGGCGAAGCCGTGATGCCTGTCCTCATCCTTCGAGGCGCGCGCAAGAGCGCCCCTCAGGATGAAGATTTAGCGCACGTTCGCCAGCCGCATGTCGAGATAAGACGTCACCGATTCCATCAGCGGCTCAAGCCTGTCCTGAAAGAAATGGTTGGCGCCGGGAATGATCTGCTGGTCGATCACGATGCCCTTTTGCGTCTTCAACTTCTCAACCAGTGTCGTGACATCCTTGGCCGGCGCCACGATATCCTTGTCGCCGTGCACGATCAGGCCCGACGACGGGCATGGCGCGAGGAACGAAAAATCGTAGCGGTTCGGTTCCGGCGCGATCGAGATGAAGCCCTCGACCTCGGGGCGGCGCATCAGAAGCTGCATGCCGATCCACGCGCCGAAGGAAAATCCAGCGACCCAGCAGGCACGCGCCTCCGGATTGATGCTCTGCGCCCAATCGAGCGCGGACGCAGCGTCAGACAATTCGCCGGTGCCGTGATCGAACGATCCCTGGCTGCGGCCGACGCCGCGGAAATTGAAGCGCAGCACGGAGAACCCGCGCGCCACGAAGGAGTAATAGACCTGATAGACGATCGGGTGGTTCATGTTGCCCTGAAACTGCGGATGCGGATGGAGCACCATCGCGATCGGGGCGTTCTTCTGTTTTGCCGGATGGTAACGGCCTTCAAGGCGGCCTGCGGGGCCGGTGAAAATTACCTCGGGCATGAACGGTCCTTGGTCTGTCCTGAAGCGCCGCGCCGGCAGGATCGCCATCGTGCGGAAACGTCAATCAGGCGTCGCGGCGCCAGCGCCTGCGACTTAGGAAAAGTTGAGGCCGGTTTCTAGCATGGGCGATGGGGCAAAAAGCAAGCATATTGAGCGTCGTATGTGCGGGTTTGACTATTAAAAGACCGCCGAATCCGCAAAACATGTGAAGGATGTCGCATCACGTCCTCGCGGCTGGATCAAAATGGCACGCACCCGGGTCTATCTCGATTGGAACGCCACCGCACCGCTTCGCTCCGAGGCCAGGGCAGCGATGTCGCGGAGTTTCGATCTGATCGGCAATCCCTCCTCGGTGCATTCCGAGGGTCGCGCCGCGCGCAGGATCGTTGAGGCCGCGCGCGCCTCGATCGCCACCGCCACCGGAAGCGATGCGCGCAACGTGATCTTCACCTCCGGGGGCACCGAAGCCAACGTGTTGGCGCTGATGCCAAGTCTGCGCGTGCCAAGTCTGCGCGCCAAGTCAGGCGAGGCCGTGACGCGGCTGATCGTGTCCGCGATCGAGCATCCTTCCGTGCTGGCTGGCGGACAATTCGATCAGAGCGAGGTGCTGCTCGCGCCGGTGTCGCCCTCAGGCGTGCTCGATCTTGAAAGGCTTGCCGCAATGCTGTCAGGCCAGCCGCCGGCACTGGTTTCGGTGATGCTGGCCAACAACGAGACGGGCGCGATTCAGCCGATTGCGGAGATTGCGGCCGTCGTTCAGGCGCATGGCGGCCTTCTGCATGTTGACGCAGTGCAGGCGCTTGGAAAAATATATATCAATATCAATGATTTAAACGCTGATCTGCTCACGCTATCCGCGCATAAAGTGGGCGGGCCGAAAGGGGTCGGCGCACTGGTGCTGGGCGAGGGCCTCAAAGGCTTTGAGGCTGTGTTGCGGGGTGGAGGGCAGGAGAAGGGCCGCCGCGCGGGAACCGAAAACGTCCCAGGGATTGCCGGCTTCGGGGCCGCCACTGAGGCGACGCTCAAATCGCTGCAACCGGCGATGGCGCGCATGGCCAAGCTCCAGCGCATGCTCGAGGCTGGCTTGAAATCCGTCTGCGATGTGACGGTGTTTTCCACCGATGCGCAGCGGCTGCCGAACACGACGCTGTTTTCCGCACCCGGCATGAAGGCCGAAACCGCCGTGATTGCCTTCGATCTCGAAGGGATTGCCGTCTCATCGGGCTCCGCCTGTTCCTCCGGCAAGGTTCAACCGTCGCATGTGCTCGCAGCCATGGGAGTTCCGGCGTCACTGGCGCAAGGAGCCGTGCGGCTAAGTCTGGGCTGGGAAACCTCGGAAGCAGAGGTCAATTATGTGCTTGAGGCTTGGAGAACCCTGTCCAGCGTATTACTTAGAGAGTCACGAACGGTCGCTTGAACGGTTCTAAAAAAAGGGCTATTTCAGGAACACAGAGACCACACTACCTTCATAGTTCCACTGCGGTCCTTGAAACCGCGAGCGGAGAGTAAAATGCCTGCCGTGCAAGAGACGGTTGATCGGGTTCGCCAGATCGACGTCGATCAATATCGTTATGGTTTCGAGACGCTGATCGAGTCCGACAAGGCTCCGCGTGGCCTGTCCGAAGACACCGTCCGTTTCATCTCAGCCAAGAAGAACGAACCGGCGTGGATGCTGGAATGGCGCCTTGAGGCCTATCGCCGCTGGCTGACCATGGAGGAGCCCACCTGGGCGCGCGTCCATTATCCGAAGATCGACTATCAGGATCTGTATTACTATTCCGCGCCGAAGAAGAAAGAGATCGGCTCGCTGGATGAGATCGATCCTGAAATCCTGAAAACCTACGAGAAGCTCGGCATCCCGCTGCGTGAAGTCGAGATGCTGGAAGGTGTCGTTCGTCCCGAGGGCGAGCGGCGCGTTGCTGTCGATGCGGTGTTCGACTCGGTATCCGTTGCAACCACGTTTCAGGCTGAGCTGAAAAAAGCCGGCGTGATCTTCATGCCGATCTCGGAGGCGATCCGCGAGCACCCTGAGTTGGTTAAAAAATATCTCGGCACCGTGGTGCCGACCTCCGACAATTATTTCGCGACGCTGAACTCAGCGGTCTTCTCCGACGGCTCGTTCGTCTACGTGCCGGAGGGCGTGCGCTGCCCGATGGAATTGTCGACCTATTTCCGGATCAACGAGCGCAACACCGGCCAGTTCGAGCGTACGCTGATCATCGCCGACAAGGGTGCTTACGTCTCCTATCTCGAAGGCTGCACCGCGCCGCAGCGCGACGAGAACCAATTGCACGCCGCCGTTGTCGAGCTTGTGACGCTTGACGATGCCGAAATCAAATACTCTACGGTGCAGAACTGGTACCCCGGCAATTCGGAAGGCAAGGGCGGCATCTACAATTTCGTCACCAAGCGTGGCGACTGCCGCGGCAAGAATTCCAAGATTTCGTGGACGCAGGTCGAGACCGGCTCGGCGATCACCTGGAAATATCCCAGCTGCATCCTGCGCGGCGACAATTCGCGCGGCGAGTTCTACTCGATCGCGATCTCGAACGGCTATCAGCAGGTCGATTCCGGCACCAAGATGATTCATCTGGGCAAGAACACCACCAGCCGCATCATCTCCAAGGGCATCGCAGCGGGTGTGTCGCAGAACACCTATCGCGGCTTGGTCACCGCGCACCGCAAGGCGACCGGCGCGCGCAATTTCACAGCGTGCGACTCGCTGCTGATCGGCGACAAGTGCGGTGCGCACACCGTGCCCTATATTGAAGCCAAGAATTCGTCGGCTCATTTCGAGCATGAAGCGACGACGTCGAAGATTTCCGAGGACATGCTGTTCTATTGCGTCCAGCGCGGACTTTCGCAGGAGGAGGCAGTTGGTCTCGTCGTGAACGGTTTCGTCAAGGACGTGCTGCAACAATTGCCGATGGAATTTGCGGTCGAGGCGCAGAAGCTGATCTCGATTTCGCTGGAAGGAAGTGTGGGATGACCGCGTTACTGCAAGTCAAAGGCCTCCAGGTTC
>DASWQB010000488.1:0-2142 GCA_036398335.1 Afipia sp.
CATGCCTCGAACGAGCCGAAGGAAAAGCTGATCCGCGAGGTCGTCATTCCCGAGGCGATCACGATTCAGGAACTGGCCAACCGCATGGCCGAGCGCGCCGTCGACGTGATCCGTTTGCTGATGAAGCAAGGCCAGATGGTGAAGATCACCGACGTGATCGACGCCGACACCGCGCAATTGATCGCGGAGGAAATGGGTCACACCGTCAAGCGTGTCGCCGCAGCCGACGTCGAGGAAGGATTGTTCGACGTCGCCGACGATCACGCGTCCGACACCGTTCCACGTCCGCCGGTTGTGACCGTGATGGGCCATGTCGATCACGGCAAGACATCGCTGCTCGACGCGCTGCGCCACGCCAATGTCGTGAGCGGCGAAGCCGGCGGCATCACCCAACATATCGGCGCCTATCAGGTTACTTCCCCCGAGAGCGGCAAGAAGATCACCTTCATCGACACGCCCGGCCACGCCGCGTTCACCGCGATGCGCGCGCGCGGCGCCAAGGTTACCGACATCGTCATTCTGGTCGTCGCGGCCGATGACGGCGTGATGCCTCAGACCATCGAGGCGATCAATCACGCCAAGGCAGCCAAGGTGCCGATGATCATCGCGATCAACAAGATCGACAAGCCGGACGCCAAGCCGGAACGCGTACGCACTGAACTGTTGCAATATGAAGTGCAGGTCGAATCCTTCGGCGGCGACGTTGTGGATGTCGAAGTCTCGGCCAAGAACAAGACCAACCTCGACAAGCTGCTCGAGATGATCGCGCTGCAGGCCGAACTGCTCGACCTGAAAACCAATCCGGATCGTCCGGCCGAAGGCACAGTGATCGAAGCCAAGCTCGATCGCGGCCGTGGTCCGGTCGCGACAGTGCTGGTCCAGCGCGGCACGCTGCGGATCGGCGACATCATCGTGGCCGGCGCGGAAATGGGACGCGTTCGCGCGCTGATCAACGATCAGGGCGAGACCGTGCAGGAGGCCGGCCCCTCGGTGCCGGTCGAAGTGCTCGGCTTCAACGGCCCGCCGGAAGCCGGCGACCGTCTCGCGGTGGTCGAGAACGAAGCCCGCGCCCGCCAGGTGACCGATTATCGCGCGCATCAGAAGCGCGAGAAATCCGCATCCGCGTCCGGCATGCGCGGCTCGCTCGAACAGATGATGAGCCAGCTCAAGACGACGGGCCGCAAGGACTTCCCGCTCATCATCAAGGCGGATGTGCAGGGTTCGCTGGAGGCCATTCTCGGTTCGCTGGAGAAACTCGGCACCGACGAAGTCACCGCGCGCGTGCTCCACGCGGGTGTCGGCGGCATCTCCGAATCCGACGTCACGCTGGCGGAAGGTTTCAACGCCGCGATCATCGGCTTCTCCGTGCGCGCCAACAAGGAAGCCACGGCGCTTGCCAAGCGCGACGGCATCGAGATCCGCTATTACAACATCATCTACGATCTGGTGGATGACGTGAAAAAGGCGATGTCCGGCCTGCTCGCGCCGACACTACGCGAAACCATGCTCGGCAACGCGCAGATTCTCGAGGTGTTCAACATCTCGAAGGTCGGCAAGATCGCCGGCTGCCGTGTCACCGACGGCAGCGTGGAACGCGGCGCCAATGTGCGCCTGATCCGAGACAACGTCGTGGTGCACGAAGGCAAGCTCTCGACGCTCAAGCGCTTCAAGGACGAAGTGAAGGAAGTGCAGTCCGGTCAGGAATGCGGCATGGCGTTCGAGTCCTATCAGGACATGCGCGTCGGCGACGTGATCGAATGTTACCGCGTGGAGACCATTCAGCGCTCCCTGTAAGTCCAAGTCTTACGGGTTCGCTGAAATTTAACGGGGCGTCATGGCCGGACTTGTTCCGGCCATCCACGTCTTGAATTCAATACAGGAAAGACGTGGATGCCCGCGACAAGCGCGGGCATGACGATGTGAATTCGGCAAGGACGATCATGGCACCTCGCAAAAAGGACAGCGACCCTCGCGGTGGCACATCCGGCGGATCGCAGCGCCAGTTGCGCGTCAGCGAACTCGTGCGCCATGCGGTCTCCCAAATCCTGTCGCAAGGCGGCATCCATGACGACACGCTGAGCGGTCACATCATCACCGTGCCTGAAGTGAAAATGTCGCCGGACCTCAAGCTCGCGACGGTCT
>DASWQB010000489.1:0-5765 GCA_036398335.1 Afipia sp.
TGATCAGATTGTCCTCGAACCATTTCAGCGGCTTGGACTTGGCGAATTCGTTGACCTTGGTCGGCTGGATGCGGGTGTCGATCGGCCCTGCCATCAAGGTGAGGCTCGCCGGCCGCGCGCGATGACTGTCTTCCGACATGATCGCGCAGGCCGCGAGCGCGGACACCGATGGCTGGCAGATAGCTATCATGTGCGACTTCGGGCCGATCTGGTCCATGAAGGTGATGAGGTGTTCGGTGTATTCGTCGAGGCCGAACTTGCCGGCGCCAAGCGGGATGTCGCGCGGGTTGTGCCAGTCGGTGATGTAGACATCGAGATCCTGCAGCAGCGTCTGCACCGTGCCGCGCAACAGCGTTGCGAAATGCCCGGACATCGGCGCGACCAGCAGCACCTTGGGCTGATCTTCCACGCCTTCCTTCTTGAAATGCAGCAGCGATCCGAACGGCGTCGAGAATGCCACTTCCTCGGTGATCGGCACCTCGCTGTTGCCGACCATCACGGGCTTGAGGGCGTAGTCGGGACGGTCATAGGTCAGCGAAGAACGCGAGATTAGTTCGAGCGCAGCGCCGAGCCGCCCGAACGCCTTGTCGGGGAGGCCCTGCGGCAGCATGCGAATCGCCGCATTGGCCGCCGCCGCGCCACGGCGCCAGGGCGCGGTGAAGTCCACGGTGTTCTGGTAGGCCTGGTACATCATGGTCGACATGCGATTCATCCTCGCTTTGTGCCATGCAACATCGAAGCCAGATTGTCGTCAATCGGTCATTCGGCTTGACCAGTCTTTCGCCTGCCTGGGTTCTTTCTTGGCATGTGGCTTGCTGCGTCAGAAAGCAGACGCGCTTAAGCCGAGAGCAGCATCTGGCCCGCCGTTTGGGCAGCCTGCTCGATCCGGTCTCGAATGTTCGGCGTACGGAGGGAACCATGGGCAAGGCCACACTCACCATCTCCAGCAAAAATTACTCGTCGTGGTCGCTGCGCGGCTGGCTGATGACGAAGTTTTCGGGCCTCGAATTCGACGAGGTCGTCACCGCGGCGGACGATGCTTCGGCGCGTGCGGAAATCCTGCTGCTGTCGTCCTCGATCCTGGTGCCGTGTCTGCGCCATGACGGTGCGACCGTTTGGGACACGCTGGCGATCGGCGAATATCTCAATGATCTGAAGCCTGAAGCGGGATTGCTGCCGTCCGAGCGCATCCCGCGCGCGCATTGCCGTTCGATCTGCGGGGAAATCCATTCCGGCTTTACGACGTTGCGCTCGTCGCTGCCGGTCAACATCAAGGGACATTTTCCGGGCTTCAAGGTGTGGTCGCGGGCGCAGGCCGACATCGACCGCATCTGCGCGATCTGGGCCGACTGTCTGGAAAAATCCGGCGGACCGTTTCTGTTCGGCCACCGCAGCATGGCGGATGCGATGTATGCCCCGGTGGTGACGCGGTTCATGACCTACGACGTGCAGCTCGGACCGGACCTCGCAGCCTATGCAAGACGGGTGATCGGCCTTCCTGAAATGCAGGAGTGGATCGCCGCCGCGCGGCTTGAACCGGCCGAAATCGAGGAGCTGGAGGTCGAATATTAGGCCGCTGCCGGTGCAACTGCCTTATCTCTAGGCTGCGTTTCGCCAGCCGAGTTTGTTCGCCTCGACGATCGCAAGCCGATTTCGGCGGGATGCATAACGCGATACCTCGCGTGATATGTGTGTGGCGTTGGCCTTCCGGAATCGTTCATCAGATTCAGAGACATCCCGGCTGCTAAAATTTTCCTCTGGCATACGGAATTTCCGCGTGCGGTGTGGCGCGGAATTCGCATGTTGCAACGCAGAACAAACAGGCAGAAGCTGGTGAGGCCGATGCCCGCTTGATGATTGGAGGATGTCGTGAACGTACATGCCGCAATCGATTCAAAATCGTCTGGCCTGACTCATCCGAACGGCGATCCCATTCGCCTGAATACTCAGAGTTTCATCGCCATCGACCGTCACAAGGACACGTCCTACGAGGCGACCTATCGTCCGCAGGCGCTCTACAGCCGCGCGAATGAAGGCTTTCATGCCAACAACGAAGCCTTCCTGCTCCACGAGGTTGCGACGAATCTGCCGATCTATCTCGAAAATACCGGCCCCACCGATTTCCATCTTCACTTGCCGCCGGGCGGCTTCCAGCTCGTGCTGGTGACGTCGGGCATGTTCACGTTCGATTACGATGGCCGCTTCTACAATGTCGGCCCCGGCGCGGTGATGCTGCAAAGTGCGATCGTGCATCGCCAGCTTTTCTACACATGGTCGGGACTCTCGACCGAAGAAAATCTCAAGACGCCGCAGACGGTGGTGCCGGATTCCATTTCGATGGGCTACTCCGGAAAGTTTCTTGAGGCCTTCATTACCGATCCCACGACTTTCCCCAATCCGACGATTGTCGGTCCGGATCAGATCAACGAAGAAGAGACGCCGCGCGTCGCATGGACCCACCCGCTGCATGATCGCCCGGCCGATGCGGGTTTCTGGCTGCAGGATCCGCTGGCGCTGGATGCGCTCTTCAAGCCGCTTGCAAGCGGTGCCGTCAAATCGGCTGCGCCGGTTTACGTGCGCGATATCGGCATCGAGGTTCCATCAGGTCACCTTGTCACCGGCCACATCATCGCGACCGACCCGAAAGGCCACTCGCTTTTGCCAAAGAGCATGGCCGCAGCGGATGCCGACTCTTTCGCGAAAGGCGAGGTGGTTATTTATCGCATCATTCGCGGCACGGCCGAATTCAAGGACAGCGCAGGAAAGATTTTTGAACTTGTGACTGGCGACGTGGTGACCGCGAGCAAGGACACGATCGCTCTCTTCGGCGTGGGCGAAAATACACAGGTGCTCCGGCTCGGCCTCCTGAAGGGAATGGAGAAGCTCCGCAGCTGGACGCCGTCCCAGCGCGACGAGATCGACGGCCTGGCCGGTCAGATCATCACGCAGAAGGACGTCCGCCCCCTGCGTACCGAAGGCCGGCCGGTCGGGTATCTGTACGCGTAGGCGGGCGCCATCGGCCAATTGCAGGATTGTGGACATGGAGGCCCGCGCGCCCGGCCGCGCGGGCTTTATATTTGGTCTCACGAAACGCGGTTTTTCCCATTGGAACCAAGCCGCCGACCTGCCGCACGCGCCTGAAAAGGTGCGGCTTTTTGGCCTGTTGCGATCAGTCCATTCGAATCCATGCGTAGTCCGGGAACCGGGGAAGATTGCCAGAGTTTCATTTTCCGGCCATAGAGCGGTCTGGCGAACCGTTGTATTCACCTGAAGCCCTTTCGCTCGATTGAAAAAAGATTGATGCTCGACAAACTGCGCAATTTCATCTCCGACGTTGTTTCCCCCGGTGCTCAAAATCATCGTGTTTTCGACGACAGCGATTATCGCCTGGCGGCAACGGCGCTCCTGATTCACGTGATTTCGCTGGATGGCAAGCCTTCTGCGGCTGAGAAAAGCAAGCTGCATTCACTTCTGGAATACCGTTTCCGTCTCGATCCCGGCACCGCGGATACCCTCATCAAGGACGCGATGCAGGTCGAGGGGGAGGCGGTCGATCTTTATCACTTCACCAGCGTCATCATGCGCTCGGTGAGTGAGGAGGGCCGGCTTCGCATTGTCGAAATGATGTGGGAGCTGGGCTATGTTGACGGCCATGTCAGCGAGTTCGAGGAAAACGTGATCTGGCGCGCGGCCGACCTGCTGGGCATTTCATCGCGCGACCGGATCAGCCTCAAGCATCGCGTCGCTGACGGCCGCCTCGATCCGAATCCCGCTACCTGAATTATTCTTGCTGAATCTCACCGACAATCCTGAAGGGAGCCGATGACGGATCGCGTGACGTTGATTACTGGCGCCTCGTCCGGCATCGGCGCGGAGCTGGCGCGCATTTTCGCCGCCAAGGGCCACAGGGTCGCGCTGGTGGCGCGGCGCGCGGATAAACTGGCGGAGCTGGCCGGCAGCATCGTCGCGGCTGGCGGCGTGCAACCGGCGGTGATTGTCTGCGATCTGCAAAAGCCGGATGCCGGCAACTTGATCGTGTCGCAGTTGCAGGCGCAAAATCTCGACGTCGAAATTCTGGTCAACAATGCCGGCTTCGGCTTGTTCGGCTTGTCCGCGGACCTCGATCGCGAGCGGCAGCTTGCGATGATCGATCTGAACGTGCGCGCGCTGACCGATCTGTCGCTGCGCTTTTCCGAAAATGTGGTCCGCAACAAAGGCGGCATTCTCAACGTGTCTTCGATTGCCGCGTTTTTGCCGGGTCCGGGCATGGCGGTCTATTACGCCAGCAAGGCGTTCGTGCTGTCGTTCACCGAGGCGCTGCGCGGCGAACTGGGCCGCCACGGGGTAAAGGTAACGGCTTTGTGTCCGGGGCCCGTACCGACCGAATTCCAGCAGCGTGCGGGCTTTGCGCCGGGGCTGGATTCGGCGGTGCTGAACGTGCCCGCGCGAGACGTCGCGGCGGCGGGCTATCGCGGGCTGATGAAAAACCGGCAGGTGGTGTTGCCGGGCCTCGGCATTCGTCTGATTCCGTTTTTCCTGCGCTTTGCGCCGCGCAACCTCGTCCTCGCCGCCGTCAGCCGGGTGCAGCGCTCGCGCTAGAGCGCGATCCCGAATTGTTCGCTCAGGACCCGGCGCGCGTGACGATATCGATCTCCGATGTCAGCGTGCGATGCACCGGGCATTTGTCGGCGATCTCAAGAAGTTTTGCGCGCTGCTGCGCGTCGATCTCGCCTTCCATCGCAATCACTCGCTCGATCCGGCTGATCATGCCGTCCTGCGTCTCGCAGGTCTCGCAATCCTTCGCGTAGATGCGGCTGTGCTTCAGCGTCACCGTGGTGCGCTTCAGCGGGATGGCTTTGCGGTCGGCGTAAAGCCGCATCGTCATGGAGGTGCATGCGCCAAGACCGGCCAGCAGGAAATCGTAAGGCCCCGGCCCGGTATCGTCGCCTCCGGCCTCCAGCGGCTCGTCCGCGATCAGAAGATGCTTGCCGACGGAAATCGTTTGCTGGAATTTGCCGGCGCCCGTTTCGCGGACGATAACGCCGGCATCGCTCTTTTCCGGCGTGGCGGCTTTCTCCGCCATCGGCGGCAGGTCGAGATAACGCACGGCCCATGTCGCGATCATGTCGGCGACATAAAGCGCGTCGCGTCTTTGCGTGAGCAGGTGATCCGCGCCGGTGAGCGAGATGAAACTCTTGGGATGCTTGGCGGCGAGGAAAATCTGCGTGGCGTTGTCGATCCCGACCGTGTCGTCGGTCGGCGAATGGAAGATCAGGAGCGCTTTGTGCAGCGAGTGGATATGCTTCGTCAGCATGTGTCCGGCGACGTCGTCGAGAAACTCCCGCTTGATCCGGAACGGGCGGCCCGCGAGCTGGACCTCCACTTCGCCCTGCGCGCGGATGTCCTCGATGCGATCCTTGAACAGGCTGGTGACGTGGGCAGGATCGGACGGTGCCGCGATCGTGACAACGGCTTTTGCCTCGGGAATTTGACCTGCGGCAGCCAGGATCGCCGCGCCGCCGAGGCTGTGGCCGATCAGCAGAGCGGGCGCCTGATGCTGCTTGCGAAGGTAATCGGCGGCACGCACGAGGTCGGCGATGTTGGAGGTGAAATTGCTGTTGGCAAACTCGCCTTCGCTGGCGCCGATGCCGGTGAAGTCGAAGCGCAGAACGGCGATGCCTCGCGCGGTCAGGCCCTCCGCGATTCTTTTGGCTGCCAGCACGTCCTTGCCGCAGGTGAAGCAATGCGCGAGCAGCGCGTAGGCT
>DASWQB010000490.1:0-7297 GCA_036398335.1 Afipia sp.
GCGTCCTCGCGGGACGGCCAACTGAAACGCACCACCGGAAAAAGTGCGACAAGACCGAGCACCGCGAACAGAACGAGTCCTGCCACGCGAAGAGCCGTGGGCAGAGCGATCCACGCGCCCGCCCATGACGCAGCCAGAAACAGCCCGGCGACCGTCAGGAGCCGCGCCAGCGACGGCCACAGCCGTTCCCACGCAATCGCGATCCGTGCCCGTTGCAACGCTCGCGACAGATCGCGCCGCGCATATGCGGCGGGATCGGGAGCGCCAGTTGGATCGGATGCAAGACCGCTCACGCCATTCTCCGAGGAACTCCAGGGAAGCCCTAAGGAACAATCGAATTCAACCTATCATGGCGGCGCCAATGAGGCACGTTCACAAGGCTTAAATCCCATGCAATTCAGGATAATTTGATGTGCAGAAGTCGCGGCAACACGCCGCGCGAGGTCATAACCAGGGAGCGACCTGATCCATCGCGATCAACTGCTCCGCGGTCAGGCGCGGGCGCACGACAGCATATTGAGGGCCATTGACCAGCACCTCCGGCACCAGCGCGCGGGTATTGTAAGTGCCCGCCTGCACCGCGCCATATGCGCCTGACGACATGATCGCAAGCAGGTCGCCCGGCTTCGGCTGCGGCAAGGCGCGATCGAGCGCGAGATAATCGCCGCTCTCGCAGACCGGGCCGACCACATCGGCAACGATGACCGGTGCACTCTTCGCCGTCTCGCTCACCGGCACAATCTCGTGGTGTGCCTCGTACAGCGTCGGACGGATGAGATCGTTCATCGCCGCATCGATGATGACGAAATTGCGCGCGTCGCCGTGCTTCACATAGATGACACGGGTGACGAGAATACCCGCATTGCCGACGATCATGCGGCCGGGCTCGAACAACAACGTGCAATCGAGATTCTTGGCGACGCGCTTGACCACCTCGGCATAAGCGGCCGGCGTCGGCGGCACCGGCAGATCGCTCTCGTAGGGAATGCCGAGGCCGCCGCCGAAATCGACATGCGCAATCGTATGTCCATCGGCGCGCAGCGTCCCGACGAAATCGACCAGCAGGCGGAACGCGGCTTCCATCGGTGCCAGATCGGTGATCTGGCTGCCGATATGCATATCCACGCCGATGACCTTGATGCCCGGCAACCTAGCCGCGCGGGCATAAACGGCACGGGCGTGGCTGATCGGAATGCCGAACTTGTTCTCGGACTTGCCGGTAGAAATCTTCGCGTGCCCGCCGGCATCGACATCCGGGTTGACGCGCAGCGAGATGCGCGCGGTGCGGCCTGTCTCGCTCGCCACCCTTGAAAGAAGATCGAGTTCGGGTTCGGATTCGACGTTGATGCAAAGAATATCTTCGGCGAGCGCCTGGCGCAGTTCTGCCTCGGTCTTGCCGACGCCGGAGAACACGATTTTTTGCGGCGGGATTCCGGCTGCGCGGGCGCGCATCAGTTCGCCGCCGGACACGACGTCAGCCCCGGCGCCGAGCCGCGCCAGTGTCCGGAGCACCGACTGGTTGGAATTCGCCTTCATCGCGTAACACACCAGCGTCTTCACGCCGGCGAATGCTTGCGTGAAAACCTGATAGTGACGCTCCAGCGTCGCGGTCGAATAGCAATAGAACGGCGTCCCGACGCTCAATGCGAGCGCGCTCAGGTCAACGTCTTCGGCGTGCAGAACGCCGTTCTGATAATGAAAGTGATGCATGACGCGCTCAGTCCGAAAATTAGTCCAGGAGCGAGTCGAGGAGAATTCGTTTGTTCGGCCCTTTCGGCGCATTTCTCAGCGGATCGACGCCGGGCGTTGCGTCGAACACGTTGCCTTGCGCTGTCGCAGCGCCGGCAGCCGAATATTGCGAGTCAGGATTGGATTGTGCGGTGGGCGCAACCTGCGCCGAACTCGCGCCGGGCGGCAAATCGAGACCACCCTTGCGGCCGCAACCCGTCAAGGCGCATGCCGCTGCGATCAGCGCGATGGCTGCGAGCTTTGAAACAAAAGCTGGATTTGAAGTGCGGCTCACGATCCTGTCCCCGAATTGGCGCCACCATACAAAGATCGTCCTGTGAAGGCGAGACCCATGGAAAAGCAAATTTTTATGGTTCAGCCCGAATTTTGCTCTTTTTCCAGCCGCTTGAGCCAGGTTTTAGCTTGTTCCCGAACATTGGCTGGTGCCGTGCCGCCGTAGCTCGTGCGGCTTGCCACCGAGGCCTCCACCGACAGCACGTCCAGCGCCTGCGCCGTGACGCGCGGTTCGATGGCCTGCATGACGTTCAGCGGCACCTTATGGAGCGGCAGATTGCTTTCGGAAGCCTTGGCGACGATCCGCCCGGTGACGTGATGGGCTTCCCGGAATGGCATTTTCAGTTCCCGCACCAGCCAGTCGGCGAGATCGGTCGCAGTCGCATAGCCCTCGCCAGCCGCAACGCGCATGCGTGCCTCGTCGGGCTCGATATCGAGCACCATGCCGGTCATCGCCCGCACGGCAAGAGACAACGCGGCGAAGGCTTCCATCGCACCGGCCTTGTCTTCCTGCATGTCCTTTTGATAGGCGAGCGGCAGTCCCTTCATCACGATCAGGAGGGCGGTGAGCGAGCCGATGATGCGTCCGGTCTTGGCGCGCACGAGTTCGGCGGCGTCGGGATTGCGCTTTTGCGGCATGATCGACGAGCCGGTGGTGAACTTGTCCGACAGCCGCACCAGAGCGACGAGCGGCGAGGTCCAGATCACGATCTCTTCGGCGAAGCGCGACAGATGCACCGCCGCGATCGATGCCGCCGACAAGGTTTCCAGCACGAAGTCGCGGTCCGACACCGCGTCAAGCGAATTCGCCATCGGCCGCACAAAACCGAGCGCATTCGCCGTGGCCTGCCGGTCGATCGGAAACGAGGTACCGGCAAGCGCGGCGGCGCCGAGCGGGCTTTCATTCAGGCGTTTGCGCGCATCCGCGAAGCGGCTACGGTCGCGCGCAGCCATCTCGACATAGACCATCAAATGATGGCCGAACGTCACCGGCTGCGCGGTCTGCAAATGAGTGAAGCCCGGCATCACCGTGTCGGCATGTTCGAGCGCGCGGTCGACCAGCGCGCGCTGGAACGCGGCGAAATCCTTGTCGAGATCGTCGATAACGTCGCGCACATAAAGGCGGAAATCGGTCGCAACCTGATCGTTGCGCGAGCGCGCCGTGTGCAGCCGCCCGGCGGCGGGACCAATCAATTCGCCGAGCCGGCTTTCGACGTTCATGTGGATGTCTTCAAGCGCCCGCTTGAAGGTGAAACTGCCTTTGCCAATTTCTGACAAAATCGTGTCTAGACCGCCGGCGATATTTTTAGCATCGCTGGGCGTGATAATGCCCTGCGCGGCCAGCATCGCCGCATGCGCCTTGGAGGCCGCGATGTCCTGGGCGTAGAGATGCTGATCGACGTCGATCGAAACGTTGATCTCTTCCATGATAGCATCGGGGCTTGCACCGAAGCGTCCGCCCCACATCTTGTTGCTCATGACCCGCTCGCCCAATACCTTGCTCGAAATCGTTTCGCTGCTTCTTCCGTTCACCCGCATCCCGCGATAGATACCGGCTTATGAACGACCCAGACCAAGCCCGAATGCCCCGCTCCCGCCGCGTTCCGATGCTGCTTGCCGCAGTGATCGCTGGGATCGGGATCGCAAGTCTCGGGGTATACGGGATCGGCGGGGCGATGCGCAATCCATCAGGCGATCCGGCATGCCGTCCGGCTGTCGATCTGGCGAAAAAGATCGCGCCATTGGCCCATGGCGAGGTTGCCGCCTTAACCATGGCGACAAATCCGCTGCGCATACCGGACCTTGCATTCAACGATGGCGAGGGCAAACCGCGACAACTTTCGGAGTGGCGCGGCAAAACCGTGCTGGTGAACCTGTGGGCCACCTGGTGCGTGCCATGCCGCAAGGAAATGCCGGCGCTGGACGAGCTGCAGGGCAAGCTTGGCGGGCCGAAATTCGAAGTGGTGGCGATCAATATCGACACCCGCGATCCGGAGCGTCCGCGGATTTTTCTGAAGGACGCGAATCTGACGCGGCTTGGCTTCTTCACCGACGCCAAGGCCAAAGTATTTCAGGACCTGAAAAGCATCGGACGCGCGCTCGGCATGCCGACATCGGTCCTGATCGACGGCGCGGGCTGCGAGATCGCCACCATTGCAGGTCCCGCCGAATGGGCGAGCGACGACGCGGTGACACTCATCAAGGCTGCAAGCGGACAATAGCCGCGCCGCGGGTTCGAACCTGGATTAAACGCGGATTAAACCGGCGTTACTTTTAATCCTACGCAAAAACATCGAGATTGCCGCCGACACCGGCGCGTTGTTCGCCGCGGGCGCGGGTTGCAGCAATTGAAGGATGGACGCTTGCTGGTCCAGATTCTGTTTCAGGACAGCTGTGCCGATTTGCTGCTGGGTGTTGCCCGCCTGCATGGCCATCGCGGCCATCACCAAACTCATGTCCATTACAAACGCATCCGCTCAACCCGATCGCGGCACCGTGCCAGACATGGGTTAACAATCCGCATTCATGCCGATGACGTACGGCCTGCCATCGCCTTGAATGCCGCGCCGAGCGTACGCAGCCCGGCACGCCCGCGCGCGTCGAAGACGCGGGAATACAAAATGACATCGCGGCCGGGCAGCGGCGGCAGGCTGAGACGCGGTCCAAGATCGACAGTGTCCGGCGGCGCAACCCGACGCGCCAGCGCCGCGACCGCAAGCCCTGCCGATATCGCGGCACCGATGGTCGCAACGCCGCCGCCGACAAACACTTCAGACCAGGGCACACCGGCCCCATCCAGCGTTCCGACAGCCATCGCGCGCACGCTGCAAGGTTCGGCCTGGGTGGCCAGTCGCAGCGGCGTGCCCGCGGAATGATTGAAATCCGGCGCGCCCATCCATGCGAAGTCTTCCTTGAAAAGAATTTCGCCATCGCGCCGCTTTGCATCGTGCCGCAGCACAATCGCACCATCCAGCTCGCCGCTGTCGAATGCCGCGAGCACGCCGCGCGACGTATCGATCCGCAATTCGACCACGAGACCGGGATCGCTGCCGTTCATTCGCCTGAGAAGATTGGCGAGTTCGGCGCCGACGATATGATGGCTGATGCCGACCACCAGCCGGCGCTGTTCCGGCGCAAAGGAGATCATCGCGGACTGATATGCGGCGACAAGGTTGCGCGCCGCGCCAAGGAAGGCTTGTCCATCAGCGGACAAACGCACCAGCCGCGGCGTCCGCTCCAGCAACCGGCGGCCCAGCCCGTCTTCCAGCCGTTTGATTTTCAGGCTCACAGCCGACTGCGTGCTCTCCATCGCCTCGGCCGCGCGGGTGAAGCTGTTGAGATCCGCCACCAGAACGAATGCCTGCACGGCTTCGAGATCGAGCGCCTTCATCGCACTACCATTTAAAATCAATATCTCTGATATACTTTGTCATACCATTTTTAAATGGTCAAGCTGCGGCTAAATTTAAATCCGTACGCAAACCGCGTGCATCGAGCCGGTCTTTCAAAATGATCATCGCCCACTACACCCACCGCCTGGCCGCAAACCATGACGTGGCCTCCATCCGAACGCGGGCGCACGAGCGGGGCGCCATCTGGGATAAGGTCCCGGACCTTTATTTCAAAGCGTTCCTGCTGCGCGAGACCGGCCGCTTCGGCGCCATCGCCAACAGTTTTTCCTCGCTCTATCTGTGGAAGCACGACCAGGCCTTTACCGATTGGCTGCTGCGCGGCGGCTACAAGATCGTCACCGATTCATTCGGACGCGCGGACATCGAAACCTTCTTCGCGCTCGATGCCTTCAAAGGCAAAGCGGGCGAAGCGCGTTTCCTTTACAGGCAGGACGTCGCCATTCCGCCTGACACCGATCTCACGAAAGCCTTCGCAGGAGAAATCGAGCAGGCGCGAGCGCGCGCGGCGCAGCCCGGCATTGTCGCGTCGATCGCGGGCCTCGATCCGCGCAACTGGACATTCGTTCGCGTCCGGCTTTCGGAACACGAACCGGGCGACGGCGAGCACGGCGTTGGCTACCAGATCGCCCATCTGTCGCGGCCGCTGCTGGCCACTCTGCCGCAAGGAGAGGTTTGATGAACTTCATGCGAAGCGATCCGATGACCCGCGCCGGCGCCGATCGCCGCCATCAATCAGACGCGCGCACCGCCTTCATCGCGCACTTGCTGGGGCTTGCATTCGGCATGACGGCGATCGTAAGCCTCACTCCCGTGATCGCGAATGTGTTTCGCGCCCTCAATTAGGAGCGTTGCCGAAGAAATCCATCAACAGAAATCCATCAACGCGTGGGCACCGGCTTGTCGCCGCGATAGTCATAGAATCCGCGCTGCGTCTTGCGGCCGAGCCAGCCGGCCTCGACATATTTCACCAGCAGCGGACATGGACGATACTTCGAATCCGCGAGACCTTCATGCAGCACCTGCATGATCGACAGACAGGTATCGAGACCGATGAAGTCTGCGAGTTCGAGCGGCCCCATCGGATGACGCGCGCCGAGTTTCATCGCCATGTCGATGGCCTGCACGTTTCCGACGCCTTCATAAAGCGTGTAGATCGCCTCGTTGATCATCGGCAGCAAAATACGATTGACGATGAAGGCCGGAAAATCCTCCGACACCGAAATCTGCTTGCCGAGCCCGGCGACGAACGCGCGGGTCGCCTCGAAGGTCGAATCATCGGTGGCGATGCCGCGAATGAGTTCGACCAGTTCCATCAACGGCACCGGATTCATGAAATGAATGCCGATGAATTTTTCCGGGCGGTCGGTCGATGCGGCGAGACGCGTGATTGAGATCGACGAGGTGTTGGAGCCGATAATGGCCTCGGGTTTCAAGACGGCGCACAGATCGTGAAAAATCTTGCGCTTGATCTCCTCCTTCTCGACCGCGCTCTCGATCACGAGGTCGCACGGCGACAGGCCGTCGATCGAATCGGTATACTCGATCTTCTTCAGCGCGGCCTGATGCGCCGCCTCCGTGATGATCTTCCTGGTGACCTGCCGCGACAGATTGCCATTGATCGTGGCCATCGCGGATTTGAGACGGTCGGCGGACACATCGTTGAGGATCACGTCAAAGCCGGCGAGCGCGGCGACATGCGCGATGCCGTTGCCCATCTGGCCGGAACCGATCACGCCCACCGTCTTGATTGTCATCGCTTCATCCCTGATCGATTTTCAGCACGTTCCGGCTGCATGGCCGCCGGAACGCATCCATACTCTTCTACACCAAACACTGGCGGGATGCGCATCATCCCGCCGCGC
>DASWQB010000491.1:0-1675 GCA_036398335.1 Afipia sp.
ATCTGCCGTTCCCGAAGGCGGGGCTCGTCGCCGCGCGCTGGCTGCTGCGTCCGGGCGGCGTGCTCTTTCTGTCCATGCCGAACACCGACAATATGGTCTGGCGCCTGCTGCACGCGAATAAGGTCAACCCCTATTGGGGCGAGATCGAGCACTACCACAACTTTACGCGCAAGCGCCTCTATGCGCTGCTGGAGGAGCACGGCTTTCAGCCCGTCGAATATGGCGTCAGCGAGCGCTACCGGGTCTGCATGGAGGTCATCGCGGTCAAAAGGTGACGCGCCGCACGGGAGAATCTAGAGCGTCGGACTGTCTGGTTGAATCGATTGGGATTCACGCCAGGCTGGGTTTGTGATTCACTTCCGCATGGAGGTGATTTGCGATGCCGCAAGCCTATTCGCTCGATCTGCGTAAACGGGTCATCTGGTTTGTTGAGGATGGCCATTCGCGCCATGCCGCTGCCGCGCATTTCGCGGTGTCGGTCTCCTTCGTCGTGAAGTTGATGCAGGCCTATCGTGCGACAGGAAGGCTTGAGCCCAAGCCGGGCGGCGGACGACGCCATGCCAAACTCGAGCCGCATCGCTCGTTCCTGCTTGCCCGGCTCGCGGACAGGCATGACATCACCATGCCGGAACTCGCAGCCGAACTCGCCGCTGCGGCTGGGGCGCGGGTTGCTCCCGCCTCGATCTCGCGCTGGTTCATCCGCAACGGCTACCGCTTCAAAAAAAACGCTGCTGGCGAGCGAACAAGAGCGGCCGGACGTCAAACAGGCGCGCGAGGAATGGACCGCCAAACGACAACCCCGGATGCGGCTTGAACCGCACCGTCTGGTGTTTCTCGATGAGACCGGAACCACAACCAAAATGACGCGCCTGCGAGGCCGATGCCTGAAGGGTCAGCGTCTTCGTTCCATGGCCCCATTCGGGCATTGGAAGACGCAGACCTTCGTCGCCGGACTGCGCTGCTATGGGCTCACCGCCCCGTTCGTCATCGATGCGCCGATGAACCGGCGCATCTTCGAGACTTATGTCGAGACCCAGCTGGCGCCGACCCTCGAAAAGGGCGACGTCGTGATTATGGACAATCTTCCGGCCCACAAAAGTCCGGCTGCAGAGAAGATCATCAGGGCCAAGGGCGCATGGATCCTTTTCCTGCCTCCCTACAGCCCAGACTTAAACCCGATCGAGATGGCTTTCTCCAAACTCAAAGCGCGCTTGCGCGCCAGCTCCGTCAGGACAATCGACGCCCTTTGGCGTGAAATCGGACATATCTGCGACCTGTACAATCCCGTCGAATGCCAAAACTACTTCAATGCCGCTGGATATGGATTCACCTGACCATCCGACGCTCTAGTGATTGCGTCGCCGCAATCGTCGCGTCTTTCAACGTCGGTCCCCTTACATCTTCGACGGATCAAATTCAGTCTTGAAATGATCCCAGAGCGTCGCATAGGCCTCATCAAAGCCAGGCTCCAGATAGGTTTCGAAAACATTGCGAGGCCGCCGAAGGGGCACATTGTACACCTGCTTCACCCTGCCCGGCCGCCGGCTCATGATCACCACCTGATCAGACAATGTAATCGCCTCGGCCAAGTCATGCGTTATGAAGAGCATGGTGTTCCTTTTCTCGGCCCATACCTTCAGCAAATGATCGTGCAAGCCCATTCTGGTCTGCGCGT
>DASWQB010000492.1:0-1929 GCA_036398335.1 Afipia sp.
GTCCGTCATCGAGCACCTGCAACAGCACGTTGAATACATCAGGATGCGCCTTCTCGATCTCGTCGAACAATACGACCTGATAAGGACGCCGCCGCACCGCTTCGGTGAGCGCGCCGCCCTCGTCATAACCGACATAACCCGGAGGCGCGCCGATCAGCCGCGCGACCGAATGCTTCTCCATGTATTCGGACATATCCATGCGGACCAAGGCGGTTTCGTCGTCGAACAGATATTCCGCCAACGCTTTCGTCAATTCGGTCTTGCCGACGCCGGTCGGGCCTAGGAACATGAACGAGCCGATGGGCCGGTTCGGATCCTGGAGCCCAGCGCGCGCTCGCCGCACGGCGGTCGAAACGGCACGCACCGCCTGCGCCTGGCCGATGACGCGCTTGCTCAGCATGTCTTCCATGCGCAGCAGCTTGTCCTTCTCGCCTTCCAGCATCTTGTCGACCGGCACGCCGGTCCAGCGCGACACAATCTGCGCCACGTGATCGGCGGTCACCGCCTCTTCCATGGTCGAGCCTTGAGCCGCTCCTTGCGCCGCGTTGGCCTCGATCGCCGCGAGCTTCTTCTCGAGTTCGGGAATGCTGCCATAGGCGAGTTCGCCCGCGCGCTGATATTCGCCCTTGCGCTGTGCGTTGGCGAGCTCGGTGCGGAGCTGCTCGAGTTCGCTTTTCATTTTCTGCGCGTCCGACAGCTTGCTCTTTTCGGACTGCCATTTCGACGTCAAATCAGCCGACTTCTTTTCAAGATCGATAAGTTCGCCCTCAAGCGTTTTCAACCGGCTCTTGGAGCCGGCATCGCTCTCTTTCTTCAAAGCCTCCTGTTCGATCTTCCGGCGGATGATTTCGCGGTCGAGCGAATCCAGTTCTTCCGGCTTGGAGTCGACCTGCATCTTCAGCCGTGCCGCCGCCTCATCCACAAGATCGATCGCCTTGTCAGGCAGGAAACGGTCGGTGATGTAGCGGTTCGACAGCGTCGCCGCCGCCACCAGAGCGGAGTCGGTGATGCGGACGCCGTGATGCAGTTCGTATTTTTCCTTCAGCCCGCGCAGAATCGAGATCGTGTCCTCGACCGTCGGCTCGGACACGAACACCGGCTGGAAGCGCCGTGCCAGCGCAGCGTCTTTCTCGACATGCTTTCGGTATTCGTCGAGCGTGGTGGCTCCGATGCAATGCAGCTCACCCCGCGCAAGCGCGGGCTTGAGCAAATTGGACGCATCCATGGCACCGTCGGCCTTGCCCGCACCGATCAAAGTGTGCATCTCGTCGATGAACAGGATGATGCCACCCTCCGCGGAGGTGACTTCCTGCAGCACGGCTTTCAGCCGCTCCTCGAACTCGCCGCGATATTTCGCGCCGGCGATCAGCGCGCCGAGATCGAGCGACAGCAGATGCTTGTCCTTCAGACTTTCCGGCACGTCACCGTTGATGATGCGCAGCGCGAGGCCCTCGACGATGGCGGTCTTGCCAACGCCGGGCTCGCCGATCAACACGGGATTGTTTTTCGTCCGACGAGAAAGCACCTGAATGGTGCGGCGGATTTCCTCGTCGCGGCCGATCACAGGGTCAAGCTTGCCGTCACGCGCCGCCTGGGTCAGGTCGCGTGCATATTTCTTCAGCGCATCATAGGCGTTTTCCGCCGACGCACTGTCGGCGGTGCGGCCCTTGCGCAGCGCGTTGATTGCCGCGTTCAGGCTCTGCGGATTGACGCCGCCTTGCGCGAGAATTTTTCCGGCTTCGCTATTCTTGTCGAGCGCGAGCGCAAGCAACAGCCGCTCGACGGTGACGAAGCTGTCACCGGCTTTTTCCGCCGCCTGTTCGGCAGCATCGAAGGCACGCGCGGTTTCCGGCGCGAGATAAATCTGTCCGGCGCCCCCACCGGAGATTTTCGGCAGTTTCGCCAGCGCCGCTTCGGTCGCCTTGAGAA
>DASWQB010000493.1:0-2533 GCA_036398335.1 Afipia sp.
CGCGGACACGCAATCCGATCAGCTTGCCCAGATGTGCGGACAAGACGGCCGCGATATCGCCGGTCTGCCGATCGACCAGATTCAGAGCGCGATCAACCCCAATGACGAGCAGCGTGCGGCGCTCGACAATTTTGCCAACGCTTCGGTGAAGGCGGCGCAGGATATCAAGGCTGCATGCCCGACCTCGATCGCGCTGACCGCGCCGAACCGTCTGGCCGCGATGCAAAAGCGCATCGAGGCGCTGATCGGCGCGGTGCAGACCGTGCAGCCGGCGCTGGACAGGTTCCATGGCCTTCTGAATGACGAGCAGAAGGCGCGGCTCACCGCGCTCGGCAAGGATCAGCGGGACAGCGATCAGCGCGATGCGGCTGGCGGCAACCCGGCGAGCGCCGATGCGCCGCAGGATTGCGGCGGCGCCATCCCCGAATGGCCGACGCAGAAGATCACCGACGCCTTGCAGCCGACTGATGCGCAACGCGACAGCCTGAATGCGCTCGCCGCCGCCAGTGCCAAGGCGGCCGATATGCTCAAATCCTCGTGCCAGCCTTCCGCTGCGTTGACGCCTCCGGCGCGGCTTGCCGCGGCGGGCCAGCGGCTCGATACGCTGTTGCAGGCGACGAAAACTGTGAGCGTGGCGCTGAACGATTTTTACGGCAAATTGAGCGACGAGCAGAAGGCGCAGTTCGAGGCGATCGGCCCCAAGCAGAACGCGCTTTCGGCTGGCTCCGCCGGCCAGCGCAGCGATGCGTCGGACGCCGCATCGGAGCCGCGATCGCGGCACCGGCGCGGACATCGCAATGATGTCGCCGCCATCCGCAGCATGATCCGTCACTTTATCCAGTGGTGATCCGTAGCGCTCGTCATGGCCGGGCTTGACCCGGCCATCCACGTCTTTTTCAACTACGCGTCTAAGACGGAGATGCCCGGCACCGCCGACAAGTTTACGCAGTCTGCGACTGCTATGGGCCGGGCATGAAGAAGACAGACTCATTTCAAAATCGAATGACGTCGCGGCATTATTCATTGCCGGACGGCGCGTTTTCCGATGTCTCGGTGTGCAGCGCCATCTCCGAGCCATGGCGCGCCATCGACGCCAGCGAACAGCCCTCGCAATAACGCCGGTCTTTGTAGTCCACCCAATTGTGCGCGAAAATCCTGTCGGTCGGGATGCCGTACCGGATTTGCAGCACCTTCACCAGAATCCGCCACGCCTCGATCTGCGCCTCGGTCGGCGGCAGGCGCACATTGGGATAATTGCCGACGAATTCGATGCCGATGGAATTGTTGTTCGGCACCAGTTGGAAAGTGTCGGCGTTGCTGATGTATCTGTTGTCGTCGCGGTTGCCGCGTCGAACGTGGCTCGGCGTCGCCCATTCGCCGGTGGCCCAATACACCGTGCCGTCGGTCTCGACCCAGATGCTTGCGCCGCGCTTGTCCGGCCTCGCGGCCTGCGCCCGCGCGTTCGCAAGAGCCGATCCGGCCGGGCCTTCGGACTGATGCACGATGATGTTGTGCCAGAGGTTGGCGTCCTCGCGCGCGCCCCAAGGCGTGATCCAGACGATTTTCAGCCCCGGAATGTCCGGCGTGCCGGAGGCGCGCGCCGCGATTTCAAAACTCGACAGCGCTTGCTGCGCCATCGCGGGAGTTTGGAAAGCCGCGTTCGCGGGGATGTTGACGAACGTAACGGCGGCGGGTGCAGGCGAGGGCGTATTCAGGACCGTGGCCAAGCCGATGGCGTCGGCTGACCCGAGCAGAGGCAGGGCGATGCAAAGAGCCGTGCGAGCTTTCATGAGTCCCAGTCGAAAGCCGGATCTCCAATTTGTCAACGAAGCAAATGCATGTCAGCCCATTCAAACCTGCGCGAGATGCGAGGATGTCGCAGGCTTCCAAAGGCCGGCGTGGCCTTTTAAAGGCGTGTCTTATTCCTGCGGCGTGCCGAGCGAAGCCTTGTCGCCCAGCGATGCCTTTTTGAGCGAAGCATTGGCGGCGGGCAGCCTCAACGCGCGTTCGCTGAATTCAAAAGTATCCGGTGCGGGGGCGAGCAGCCGTATCGCCGCGTCGTCGGTGAGGACCGTGCTGGTCGCGCGCCAGATCGGCGTCAGATCGCCGCGAACGCTCGGACGCGGCGACGTTGCAATCTCGGCCGGCGATCTGCGCAAGCCGGCATCCGACGGCGACAGAAGCGGCGGATCGAACACGAAGTGCATTTCGCCCGGCGCGAGCGAAGCCATCGCCGGATTGACGCGATGCTGGCGCCACTGCCATTGCTCCGGCTCGGTCGGGGTCTTCGGCAGTTCGGGCGTCGAGGGGACGACGTGCACGATGCGATAGCCGCCAGCCTTCAATTCGCGCAGGATCGTCGGTAGCGCGGCTTGCGTGCGCGCCTGAATGTCATGCAGCAGCAACACACCGCGCCCATAAGCTTTCAGACGCCGGATCGCCAGTTCGGCAACCCGCGCCGATGAAATGTGGCGCCAGTCGTCGGCCAGAAAATCCGCGCTCCATGTCATGATGCCCTTGGAGGCGAGATACT
>DASWQB010000494.1:0-3434 GCA_036398335.1 Afipia sp.
ATATCGCCGAAAATCTCCGCGTTCTCCGCCCAGGTGATGACCGTGTGCGGGCTCATCACCGTGGACAGATCGCCGTTTGCGAACGCGTTGCGCGTCAGATCGGCGAGGCGCACCATCTTGTTGACGATGTCGCGGCCCTGCTCGTTGCGATAATGCTTCGCTTTGGCGAGAACGATCTCGACTTCCTCGTCATGCGGCAGATAGTTCAGCGTGGTGACGATCGACCAGCGGTCCATCTGACCCTGGTTGATCTGCTGGGTGCCGTGATAGAGGCCCGAGGTGTCACCAAGGCCGATGGTATTGGCGGTGGCGAACAGACGGAACGATGGATGCGGCTTGATGACCTTGTTCTGGTCGAGCAGCGTGAGGCGGCCGGACACTTCCAGCACGCGCTGGATCACGAACATCACGTCGGGGCGGCCGGCGTCGTATTCGTCGAACACCAGAGCGACATTGTGCTGAAGCGCCCACGGCAGAATGCCGTCACGGAATTCGGTGACCTGCTTGCCGTCGCGCACCACGATGGAATCCTTGCCGACCAGATCGATGCGGCTGATGTGGCTGTCGAGATTGACGCGCACGCAGGGCCAGTTCAGGCGCGAGGCGACCTGCTCGATATGGGTGGATTTGCCGGTGCCGTGATAGCCCGTCACCATGACGCGGCGGTTTCTGGCGAAACCGGCGAGAATGGCGAGCGTGGTGGCGCGGTCGAAGCGATAATCCGGATCGGCGTCCGGCACGTGCGGATCGGCCATCGAAAATGCGGGGACTTCAAGGTCGCTGTCGATACCGAACACCTGGCGCACGGACACTTTCATGTCCGGCAAACCGGCTGGCTCCTGCGATGGCGTCATGGCGGCAGTCATCGATCCTCCGTGGTCTCGGACGCTCCCGAAACCAGACGTGCTTGTACGCGACGAGGTGGGATGCGTTTTGAACCTAGCAGACAGAAGCGGGCGGCAGAAGCCTCACTTGGTCTGAAAGTTCGGCTGAATTATCATCTAGATAGACCATTTCCGCGTGAATTGAAGACCAGCCCTGCAATTCCGTGCCCGCTTGCATGAGATTTCATCAGTACTAAGTTTCCACAAGAGACGGGCGGGCAGCCCGCCGAACAAGCATTGGATGCATCTTGGGGTCCTATCTCAGCCAATTGGTCGATTTCGTCTCGGTCCACGCCCTGCTCGCCTATACCGCCATTTTTCTTGCCGCTTTGCTCGAGGCCGTGCCAATCTTCGGTTCGATCATTCCCGGATCGAGCGTGATTCTGGCGCTGAGCGCGCTGGTGCCGAGCGGCAATCTTCATCTGATCCCCATCCTTGCCGCCGCCTTCGCCGGCGCCGTGCTGGGGGATGGCCTTGCGTTCCTGATCGGCTATCGCGCCAAAGGCGTGCTCTCGCACTGGCCGATGTCGAAATATCCCGCCCTCGTCGCCGACAGCGAAAAATTCTTCAACCGTCACGGCACGCTCGCGGTGTTCTTCGCGCGCTTCGTGCCGCCGGTGCGCGCTTTCGTGCCGATCACCGCGGGCGCGCTCGGCATGCCGCCGCAAAAATTTTACAGCGTCAACATCGCGGCGGTCTTGCTTTGGGCGCCGGCGATGGTGTTGCCGGGCGTGCTGGCGGGCTCGGCTGCCGAGCAATGGGGCGCGAAAGCGGAGCACTATGCGCTGCCGCTCGTCGGCGGGCTGATCGTGATCGGCGCTTGCGCGTGGGCGTTTCAATATTGGCGCAAGAACCGCAAGCTGGCGGCAGCTGAGACGGCGAAATAGCGAACTCGAAGCGGGCGCGGTACGAACATATCCCGCGACCGTCATTGCCGGGCTTGACCCGGCAATCCATCTTCTCAAACCTGGCAAAGAATTCTTCTTGGATGGATGCGCGGGTCACAGGCGAGCGGAAGCGACGCCGTTCTTCGAACGGCTATGGCGAGCGGAAGCGACGCCGTTCTTGGAACGGCTATGCCCGCATGACGGCCGGAAAATCCAGCCCGCTTGGAATGCGATCCCTCAGCCCTCGTTGCGGACCACGGTTTTGAGATAATTATACGCCTTGATGATCTCGATCAGGCGGTCCTCGGTCGAGCGGTCACCGCCATTGGCGTCGGGATGATGCTGCTTCACGAGCAGCTTGTATTGCGCCTTCACGGTCTCCAGCGTCGCGTCGGGACCGAGGCCCATCACCACCAGCGCCTTGCGCTCGGCGTTGAAGATTTTCCGTGTCTCGGCCTTGGGTTCGGCTTTCGCGCCTGGGCCCGGCCGCGAGCGTACGCGGCCATTCATTTCCTGGAACATCGTGAAGGGATCGAGCGCACCCTCGAATTCGTCCTCAACGCCGGGCTTGCCCTTGACCCCGCCATTGGCGCCCATCTTCCAGGTCGGGCGATGGCCGGTCTGCGCGTCCTTCTGGTAACGCGCGACGGCGTCGTCGCTCATGCCGGAGAAGAAATTATACGACTGGTTGTATTCGCGCACATGGTTGAGACAGAAGTGCCAGTACTCGCGCTCCTTGCCGCGCGCCTTCGGCGCGCGGTGCGGCGCGGTGTTCTTGCACCCCGGCCACTCGCACATCGCCGCCTCTTCCTTGACGCGGGGCTTCGCCTGCTTGGTGGGCTTGATGCGAATCTTGTCGAAGTATTTTGAATCGAATGATGACATGACTGACTATGACGGCGCCTTGCTGGAAGCTTCAAGTCTCAACACGGATTTCTTGACGAGTCCGCAGAAGAATTCGCGGGTCGCGGACTATACATCGTCGCCCGCATGAATCGCAATTAAAGAACCAATCGCAATTAAAGAACCGCGCATGAGATGGGCATTGACCGCGAAGAATAACCGGCGATAGTGCGCATATCATGACAGCCAAAGATCATATCACGCAGAAGTTGCGGGAGGCTTTCGATCCCGAAAGCCTCGAGGTCATCGACGAATCGCATTTGCATGAAGGCCATGGCGGCCACAGGCCGGGCGGCGAAACCCACTTCAGGCTATATATTGTATCGAATGCGTTCGAAGGGAAGAGCCGGATCGACCGCCACCGCATGATAAATGCGCTGCTGGCGCCGGAACTTGCCGGAAGCGTTCACGCGCTCGCCATCCATGCCCACGCACCGGACGAGAACGCGCGGCGGCCCGCTCCCGCGGAGCCGTGCCAGCACTGAGATCGGGCGAAGGAGATCGTCGTTTCTCCGCGTCGGTCCCGCGAAGGCAGGGACCCAGCACCTGAAAAGCGCACCTATCCCTCTCAGCAATGTTTATCTATCGAAACTTTTTTATAAAGACCGGCTTTATATGAAAGTTGGGTCCCCGCCTTCGCGGGGACAACATCGGAATACAATTCAACAAACGCAGATGCCGTCTAAAAAAACTAGAACGACGCGCCGGCGCGCGGCCTGCGCTGGGGCACCTCACTATCGCTCGGCAACGGCACGATTCG
>DASWQB010000495.1:0-1698 GCA_036398335.1 Afipia sp.
ACCTCATGGTGAGGAGGCGCTTTTGCGCCGTCTCGAACCATGAGGCCGCGATGATGAATCCTGACGTGAAGCAACGACGAATCGATCCAATCATCCTTCGAGACGCGCTTCTTCGAAGCGCTCCTCAGGATGAGGGGGATTTCAAAACAGGAACGAAGGTCTCCCAACGATCTCGCTCAGTGCCCGGCGGCAGCCGCCACCGGCATGTCGCGCTGCTGCTTCATCACGATTTTATTCAGCGCGCTTAAGTACGCTTTCGCGGACGCCACCAGCGTATCGGGATCGGAGCTGCGCGCCGTCACCGAACGCCCGTCCTGCGACAGGCGCACCGAGACTTCGGCCTGCGCGTCGGTGCCCGCCGTGACGGCGTGCACCTGATACAGTTCCAGTTTCGCCTCATGCGGCACCAGCGCCTTGATGCAGTTGAACACCGCGTCCACCGGACCGTTGCCCTCCGCTTCATCGACGCGGGTTTTCCCATCAACCTCGATCCGCATGGTCGCGCGCTGCGGACCATTCGTTCCGGCGATCACGGTCAGCGACACCAGATGCATGCGGTCGTGCGCCTGCGCGATTTCCTGATCGACCAGCGCCTCGATGTCTTCGTCGTAGATTTCCTTCTTGCGGTCGGCCAGCGCCTTGAACCGCACGAAAGCATACTGCAACTGGTTGTCGGCCAGTCTGTAGCCCATCTCTTCCAGCTTGTGGACGAAAGCGTGGCGGCCGGAATGCTTGCCCATCACCAGCGAGGTCTGTTTCACGCCGACGGTTTCCGGCGTCATGATCTCGTAGGTCTGCGCGTTCTTCAGCATGCCGTCCTGATGGATGCCGCTTTCATGCGCGAAAGCGTTACGTCCGACGATAGCCTTGTTGTACTGCACCGGGAACGAGGTCGCCGCCGACACCACCTTCGAGGCGCGGGTCAGCATGGTCGCGTTGATGTTGTTCCAGTACGGCAATTTGTCGTTGCGCGTCTTGATCGCCATCACGATCTCTTCGAGCGCGGCATTGCCGGCGCGTTCGCCGATGCCGTTGATGGTGCATTCGATCTGCCGCGCACCGCCGCGCACGCCGGCCATCGAATTGGCCACCGCCATGCCGAGGTCGTCATGGCAATGCACCGAGAACACCGCCTGATCGGAATTCGGCACGCTCTCGCGAACGCGCTTGAACAGCTCGTAATATTCCTCCGGCACGCTGTAGCCGACGGTGTCCGGAATGTTGATCGTGGTGGCGCCGGCCTTGATCGCCGCCTCGACGCACTTGCACAGAAAATCGAATTCGGTGCGGGTGCCGTCCTCGGCCGACCATTCGACATCGTCGGTGTGATTGCGCGCGCGGGTGACCTGCGCGATCACCATCTCATAGACCTCGTGCGGCTCTTTTTGCAGCTTGTACTTCATGTGCACGGGCGAGGTAGACAGAAAGGTATGGATGCGCTTGCGTTTGGCGGGCTTGATCGCCTCCGCGCAGCGGTCGATGTCCTTGGGCGCGGCGCGCGACAGGCCGCAGATCACCGCGTTCTTCGAACGCTTGGCGATCTCGTGGACGGCGGCGAAATCGCCTTCGGAGGCAATCGGGAAACCGGCCTCGATGATATCGACGCCCATGGTGTCCAACAGTTCGGCGACCTCGAGCTTCTCCTCGTGGGTCATGGTGGCGCCGGGGCATTGTTCGCCGTCGCGCAAGGTGGTGTCG
>DASWQB010000496.1:0-3467 GCA_036398335.1 Afipia sp.
GATGCAGTCATTTACTATCCCCTGCCAAATCGCGGCGCCAAAATTCCCCGAAGCGCCGGCCACGACATAGCACAGCGCCCCATATGTGGCGACGGGATGTGCGGCCTCATTGTACACGTTTTGATGCAAAAGATTACGTGCTCATCCAGTGCAATCTGCTGATTTTAAACGCAAAATGCAAAGCCACCCGTCACCGGCCCCGATCCGGGCGATATCGCCCTCGCAGAGGTAAAGGCCGGTCTGAACCTCAATCTGTTCCAGCCGAATCTTGCCGGATTTCTCCCGCCGATGAATCGCACAGATCGGGATTTAAGCCGACTCGTTTTCGGGAACGACCTTCTGCGTCTCGTTGACTGTGACAAACCCCACACCGCAGTTGCGGTTGCCAAGCCCGGCGCTTGCCTATTGCCAGTCCGCTTTTAAAGCCATACCAAGACCGGAAAAGCTGCTCAAAAGCGGCCCGATACCCTTTGCCATTCCGTCCTTCAATAACGATAACGGTATCAACGATAACGGTCCGAATGCGCTCGCTTCTCGTCCTCGCTGCACGGATTCTAATCTCGCTGGGACTTTTGTACCTTGCACTGCGCGGCATCAATGTCGGCCAGCTGCAAGATCGTCTCAGCGGCATCAATCTGACGTGGTTCGTGATCGCCATTCTGGTGACGATTTTCCAGGTGCTGATCGGCGCACTGCGCTGGCGGGAAATCACGGAACAATGCGGCGCACCGCTGACCGACAAGCAGGCGTTCCGCTTCAACATGATCGGCTCGTTTTTCAACCAGACCCTGCCGTCTGCCATCGGCGGCGATGCGATGCGGCTGTGGCTGGTGGGGCGAACCGGCGCGGGCTGGCGCGCGGCGACATATTCGGTTCTGGTCGACCGCGCCATCGGCCTGATCGCGCTCGCCATCATCGTCGTGTTCAGCCTGCCCTGGAGCTATGGAATGATCGGCAGCCCCAAAGGCCGGCTCGGTCTGGTGCTGATCGATCTGGCCGCGCTCGGCGCCGGTATGGCATTTCTGCTGCTCGGCCGCCTCTCATGGCCTTGGCTGAAAGCCTGGTGGCCGACACGGCACGTCCACGCCTGTTCGGTGATCGCCAATGAGGTTCTGTTCAATCGCCGTTCCGGACCGAAGATCGCGGCGCTGTCGCTGCTGATTCACGTGCTGGCCGTGGTGATTGCGTGGTGCGCGGTGCGCGCGATCTCGGCGCCTGCGAATTTTGAGCAGCTTTTCATGCTGATCCCGCCGATCATGCTGATTACGATGCTGCCGATCTCGATCGCCGGGTGGGGCGTGCGCGAAGCGTCCATGATGGTGGCGTTCGGCTATGCCGGACTTGCGCCGGCGGATGGCACAGTGGTCTCGCTGCTGTTCGGCGCGACATTCTTCGTGGTCGGCGCCATCGGCGGTCTGGTGTGGATCTTCAGCGCCGAGAAGGCATCGAAGATTCCGGCCGTGGTGCCGGACATCGATTAGAGCATGATCCGGAAAAGCGGAAACCGGTTTTCCGAAAAAATCATGTTCAAAAAAATAGAATTATAATCTCTAAGACCTGTTCTCTCTTGCCCGCTTCACCAGCGATGTCGTGCTGTGGCCGGCCAGAATATCGACCAGCACGATCTCGCCGCCATTGGCGGTGACGATGTCATGGCCGACCACCTGCTCGCGGGTGTAGTCGCCACCTTTCACAAGCACGCTGGGATTGATCTGCGCGATCAGAGACAGGGGCGTGTCATCGTCGAACACCACCACAAGATCGACCGCCTCGAGCGCGGCCAGAACCTCGGCACGCGCGCGTTCGCTTTGCACAGGCCGATCAGCACCTTTGAGCCTCTTGACCGACGCATCGCTGTTGAGGCCGACGATCAGACGATCGCAGGCGGCGCGAGCCTGGGTGATAACACGCACATGGCCGGGGTGGAGAATGTCGAAACATCCGTTGGTGAAGCCGATGCGCATCCCCTGTTTGCGCCATTCACCGAGATGGCTTTCAAGATCCTCCCAGTCCGAAGCTATTTTTTCCTCCGCCGTCAGCGAAGCGTGCGGCAAAATCTTCTTGCGCAATTCGCTTTGCGTCACAGTCGCGGTGCCGTGCTTGCCGACAGCGACGGCCGCTGCTGCGGAGGCCATACGAAGCGCAGACTCTTCATCAGCACCCGCCGCCAGCGTGACGGCGAGCGTCGCCACCACCGTATCGCCGGCGCCCGACACATCGCGCACCTTCGCCGGATACGCCGGGACATGCAGCATCTCGCCGCTGCGCGAGATCAGCGTCATGCCGTCCTCGCTCTGCGTCACCAGCATCGCCTCGCAGCCTGCCAGCACCATGGCATCCTGCGCCGCAGCGCCTATTTCAGCCTGCGTCTTGGCCGGGCTGCGGGTGGCTTCCATGAATTCCTTGCGGTTCGGCGTCAATATCGTCGCACCATGATACACCGCGAAATTCGCGTTCTTCGGATCGACAATCACGCGCTTTCCAAGCCCGCTTGCCGCATCGATGACGCTGCGGATCAAATGCGGAGTCAGCACGCCTTTGGCGTAGTCCGACAGCAGGACAATGTCCGCACGCGGCAGCGCCGCCAGAATAGCCTCGATGAGCTGCGCCTCGACAGCGGACTGCACCGGAGCGGCAACTTCCCAATCCGCACGCAACATATGGGTGGAGAAATGTTCCGAGACGAAACGCAGCTTGCGCGTGGTCGGCCGCAGGAAATCGACCACCAGCACCGGCTCGATCAGTCTTTCTTTGGCGAACTCTTCTTTTAAGACCTTCGCCGCATCGTCTTCACCGATCAGGCTAACGAAGATGCAGCGTGCACCAACCGCGGCGATGTTGCGCGCGACGTTGCCGGCGCCGCCGACATTCTTCTCGCTGCGCTGGACCGCGATGACCGGCGCGGGTGCTTCCGGAGAAATACGCGATACCTCACCATAGATGAACTCGTCGAGCATGACATCGCCGACGCACAATACCGTCTGGCGAAGCATTGCTTTGGAAAGAGTGTCGAAATCGAACATCGTGAGCCTTTTGCTGCATCCAGGATGCGATCAGCGATAGCGATCGGGGCAGTCGAGGAAGTCTTGAACGTAAACCTTCACGGCATCTTCGAGCTTCGTGAAGCCGCCATTATAGCCCGCTTGCAGCAGCCGCTCCGTGGCCGCCTGCGTGAAATACTGGTAGCTGCCGCGAATTTGCTCGGGCATGTCGATATATTCGATGCGTGGCGTGGCGCCGAGCGCGCTGTAGGCTGCGAGCATCAAATCGCGGAAGCTGCGCGCCTGCCCGGTGCCGACATTGAAAATGCCGTTCACCGTTCCAGCCGCCAGCAGCCACATGATGACGCGGACCACGTCATCGACATAGATGAAGTCGCGGCGTTGGTCGCCGTCAGCGATTCCCTCGCGATGCGACTTGAACAACTGGATGGTCTTGCCCGACTTGATCTCATCGAAACGCTTGGT
>DASWQB010000497.1:0-1643 GCA_036398335.1 Afipia sp.
ATCCCGGACAGCATCGCCCAGCGCTCAAGCCTCGGCGCCATCTTCCTTGTCGCGCACATCGTCAGCCAGCCGTTGCTCGGCGCGGCGGCGCTGGTGTTCGCGCTGACAGGCCGCGTGCGTTATGCCATCATCGTGCTCGCCGCCAACATTGTGCTGCGCTGGCTGACCGCCGATCTTTTCCGCCGTTCAGCCAGCATCGCCAACAGCACAGGATTTTGCCGATGAATTCCGATGCCTTGGAGGCCCCGGCGCCGATGAGTGGCTGGAAGCGATTCTGGCTCTCAGCGGTGATGGTGCCACTTGCGCTGTTCGAGATATGGGACAGCTCCATGTTCTTCCTCGCGCTGGACCTATCGGAAATCGGCTCCGGTTTCAGCGGCGTCCTGACGAAGATTTATATCTTCACCCATCCGGTCTTTACGGTGGCGGCTTTCCTCTGCGCGCTCGCGGGCCGCGTTCGCTGGGCGGTCATCGCCATGGCCGGCGTAGTACTGGGGCGATGGCTTTGGTATCTGCCGGGACCGAACGGATCGCTGGCGTCGAAAGAGCTCTACGTGCTGGCACAACCCACGATCATGCTGGTGATCATTCCGCCGGTGCTGGCGGTGTGTGCGCTGATGCTTGCCAGAGCCAGCCGACGCCTCGGCCTTGCGACACTTTTCGTTTGCGCGCCGGTGATCTACAGCAATTACGAGATGGCGCTGTTTATCCTCGCCGTCTCAATCTACGGATTTTGATTGCTCGCGTTCGCCCTTGCGGAAAATCCCACGGCGCGCTTCAATGCACGGGGGATATCATATGACAAAACGATTATTGCATCTCGCTTTCTGCGCCGCTTTGCTCGGCACACTCGGATTTTCGGTGACGTCTGCCCGCGCCGACCGCTGCGACGATCTGGCAAAAGACCTCGCCTCACGCATCGACAACATGAAAGTGGGCGCAACGCGCGGCGGCATCATCTACATGCAGCACCCGGCGGCGGCCACGGCCTCGCTCGGCTGCACCAGCCGCAACAAGATGGCCGAATTCTATGCCGCGTCATCCGCGCGCAAGCCGCCACCGGCTTTTGTCGATATGGTCGCCACCGCCTCCGCCGTCGTGTTCACGATTCCGAAGGACGACGCGCTGAACGGCGCCAAACGCTGCCTCGGCCGCCTCGGCTTCATCCGCGGCAACGACATTCAGACCCGTTACCGCAAACTCGATGTGCATTGCGCGCGCACCAGCGACGGCGCGAACATCACCATCTCGCGGGAGAAGGATCAGTGATCGTCAGCCAAGCGCCTGAATATAAGCTGCGATATTTTTTCTGGCCTCGATAGATAAACGTGAAGCCGGGTGTTTTACGAACAGCCACGACCTCTCATTTTCATAATGCTCCAATATTCTGTCGTCCGGGTATGATTTTACGTGCCTTAAATTTCCCAACAAATTTTTTGCTTTTTCTTCTTGACCCAGTCCGACGACAATGACCGCCCTTGGTTTGAAAAGGTCGAATAATGCGGCATTCATCCGATAACAGAATTTTTGATGTTCTTCCAAGGAGGAGCCGTATCTCTCTTTCATTTCCTGCTCAGTCGGAGAACTCCAGAAAAAAAATTCGCTAATCAAAAATTGGGGGCCGCCGCAGATAAATTTTGCAA
>DASWQB010000498.1:0-4825 GCA_036398335.1 Afipia sp.
CGAGGCGGCGCAGAAGGCGGGCGGCAAATGGCCGACACCGGATCAGGTCGCGCAGGCGATGCCGGGCCTCGAGGTCGAAAGCCTCGGCGGCAAGGGACGTTTCCGCAAGGACAAGATCGCCGAGCAGATATTCTATCAGGGCCCGTCGACCAACAATAACAAGTTCGATTTCCCGACCCTGGCCTCGATCGACAGCTTCAGTGCGGAGCAACTGCAAAAGCCGCCGGGTGTCGATTTCTGGGAGTGGATCAAGACCGGGAAGATGCCGGTCTGACCATGACCGGTCTCATCGATATCATCCTCGGCGGGACGTTCCACGCCGCCATCCTGTTTCTGGTGGCGGCGGGGCTCCAGCTTGTGTTCGGCGTGCAGAAGATCGTCAACCTCGCATGCGGCTCCTTCTACGCGTTAGGCGCCTATTTCGGGATCACGGCGGTCGCTGTCGCGGTCAAGCTCGGGCTGCCGCCGGTGATGTTCTTTCCGGTTTTGATTCTCGCAGGTCTCGCCATCGGGCTGGTCGGGTTGCCGATCGAGCGGGTGCTGCGCACGGTCTATCGGCGCGACGAAAGCTATCAGTTGCTCATCACCTTCGGCTTCCTCTTGATGTTTCAGGATGTGTTCCGGTTCACATGGGGCGCGACACCGCGCACCATGGACAACGCCTACATGATCTATGGCGTGGCCGATATTTTCGGCGTCCGCGTGCCGACCTATAATCTTCTGGTGATTGCCGCGAGTATCGCAATCGCTCTGGCGCTCGGGCTGTTCCTTCAGCGCACGCGCATCGGACGCATCGTGCGCGCCACCGCCGAGAACCGCGACATGGCGGAGGGTCTTGGTGTCAACGCATCGAAAATCTTCGCTTTGGTGTTCACGGTGGGCTGCATGCTGGGCACCGTCGGCGGCGCGCTGGTGGTGCCGTCCAGCGCGGCTTCGCTCGATATGGCGGTGGAGCTTGTGGTCGAGGCCTTCGCGGTGGTGGTGATCGGCGGGCTCGGCAGCATGCGCGGCGCGCTGGTCGGCGCGTTGATCGTCGGCCTGATGCGGGCAGCGGCGATATCGATCATGCCGGAAATGGAATTGCTGTCGGTCTATCTCGTCGTCGTCGCAATTCTGATCCTGCGGCCAGCCGGCTTGTTCGGAAAGGTGACGGCATGAGCCAGCAATCGCTTGAGGTGCCGCTTGTGAGGTCCGTGCGTCATAGCCTTCCGCGTATCAGTGGCATTTGGGTTCTGCTTGGCCTGATCGGCGCGATGGCATTCCTGCCGCTGGTGGCTTCGCCTTATGCGTTGCTGCTGATGGTGCCATTCGTCGGCTACGCCATCGCGCTGCTCGGGTTCAATCTGCTGTTCGGGACGACAGGCTTGCTGTCGTTCGGGCACGCGCTGTTTCTCGGTGTCGGGGCCTACACGGCGGCTGCGCTGACCTCGAAATTCGGCGTGCTGAGTTTCGAGCTGATCGTGCTGGCCAGTGCTGCTATTTCCGCCGCTGTTGCGCTGGTGATCGGTACGCTGTGCGTGCGCTATACACGTATCTTCTTCGGCATGCTGACGCTGGCGTTCGGCATGCTGTTTCATTCCTTCCTGTTCAAATTCTACGCCGTCACCGGCGGCGATCAGGGCATGCGGGTGCTGCGCCCGTTGCTGCTCGGCATGAACTGGGGCGGCGGTAAGACAACGTTCCTGACCGGGCCTTTTTACTATTATGTGCTGGCGCTGTTCGCGCTGCTCGGCATCGCGATGTGGCGGATCACGCAGTCACCGTTTGGTCTGCATCTGAAAGCGATCCGCGAGAACGCCGGCAAGGCATCCTATGTCGGCGTGCAGATTTTCCGCATGCGGTTGGCTGCCTTCGTGATCTCCGCGATCTATGGCGGCATCGGCGGCGCCATCCTCGCCGTCACCACAGGTCTTGCTGATCCCGAACTCGCCTACTGGACGCATTCGGGCAACCTCGTCTTCATGGCGGTGCTGGGCGGCAGCGGCACCTTTGTCGGACCTGCCATCGGCGCGCTCACCTTCGTGCTGTTGCAGGATTACGTGATGGCGATCACGCAATACTGGCGCTTCGTGATGGGCAGCGTGCTTGTGCTGCTGGTGATCTTCCTGCCGCAAGGACTGTCCGGCGCGTTCGAGATGATTGTCTCACGCCGCAAGGGAGAGCCATGATGCAACACGCGATAACAAACGCTCCTTTGTTCGAAACCGTCGGCGTCTCGAAATATTACGGCGCCTACCGCGCACTGCATGACGTGTCGTTCAAGCTTGACGATGGCGAATTCATTTCCATCGTCGGGCCGAACGGCGCGGGCAAGACCACCATCGTCAATGTCGTCACCGGCCTGCTGAAGCCGACGGTCGGTGAAGTGCGTTTCATGGGGCAGGACATCGCCGGTGTTGGCCCGGTCGAACTGGGCCGGCGCGGCATGGCGCGCGCCTTCCAGCTCGTGAACGTATTTCCCGCGCTCACGGTTCGTGAAACGCTGGCTGTCGCGGTCGCCTCGCGTCTGAAACGTGTCGCCAATCCGTTCCGCTCGCTGTCGCGCGACAGCGAATTGCAACACGAGGTCGAGCGCGTCGCCGAAGTACTCGGCCTGCGTTCGCGGCTCGATATCGTCGCCTCCACTTTGTCCCAGGGCGAGAAGAAGCTGCTCGATATCGCCAGCGCCTTCGCGTTACGTCCCGCGGTCATTCTGCTCGATGAGCCGACCAGCGGTGTTTCGACCGGCGACAAGCACGCGATCATGGAAGTGCTGGTGACGGCTGCGAAGACGGCCGGCGTGCGCGGCATCGTTCAGGTCGAGCACGACATGGATCTGGTTGCGCGTTACTCGCACCGTATCATTGCACTACAGGCCGGGCAGGTGCTGGCCGACATGCCGCCCGATGCATTCTTCTCCGATCCGGCGATGATCGCGGCGGTGGTCGGCACGCGGCCGCCGAACATGAAACGGGCGTCGTGATGCTGAATCTGTCGAATGTGAAAGTCGATATTCAGGGCAGCCGCATTCTCAATGGCGTCAGCCTGTCGGTTGGCGCGGGCGAACTCGTGTGCCTCATCGGCCGCAACGGCGCGGGCAAGACCACGACGTTCCGCAGCATCATGGGCTATCGCAAGATCAAATCCGGCGAGATTACGTTCGACGGCAACGATCTCACAAAAATGCCGACATGGCAGATCGCCCAAAGTGGCATCGGCTTCTCGCCGGAGGAATCCGAAGTCTATGCCGACCTCACTGTCGCGGAGAACATCGAACTCTCCACCTGGACGCGGCCGAAGGGGCGGCCCGCGAAGGAACGGATCGAGGAAGCCTATCAGGTGTTTCCCAAGCTCAAGCAGTACCTCGCGCGCGGCGGGGCGGAACTGTCCGGTGGCGAGCGCAAGATGGTGTCGATTGCACGCGCGCTGACGCTCGATCCTGGGTTGTTGCTGCTCGACGAGCCTTTCGAGGGCCTGTCGCCCGCGATCATTCCGGTGATCGCGCAGGGTGTCGCCTCGATCCGCGCCATGGGCAAGGGCGTGCTGATGGCGGAATCAAACGTCCATCACATTCCCGATTATGTTGACAAATTATATGTGCTGGAGCGCGGCGAACTGATGTTCTCCGGCACGCTGGCGGAAGCGCACCGCGACCGCGACGTGATGCGCGTGATCGCCGGCGAGGTTGACGTCGCATCCTGACGAGAAGGACCACGAACATGAAACGATATGCAGGCGACAGAACGATCGACGGCATCAAGGTGACGGTCGATGGCGCGCCGCTCGATCCGCGCACAGACGTTGCGCAATACAGCATCAACGGCTTCGAGTGGAGTTATGAGGGACCCGAGCCACGCCAGCTTGCTCTGGCGCTGCTGATGGATCACCTTGGCGACGGTGCTGCGGCGCAGGCGATGGTCGAGCCGTTCATGACGAATGTGGTCGCCAATTTCGACAATGAATGGGAAATGACCGATTCGGACGTCGACCTTGTGCTTACCGCGCTGAAGCACACCGGCGGCAAGGCTGCCTGATGCCGCTGCAATACCGCGCGGCGGTGCTTCACGCCGCGAAGACGCCGCTGACCATCGAGACCGTCACCGCCAAACCGCTTAAGCCGACTGACGTGCTGGTGCGGATTCGCGCCGCCGGACTTTGCCATACCGATCTGGAAGTGATCGAAGGCGGCTTGCGCTTTCCGATGCCGATCGTACTCGGCCATGAAGCGGCCGGAGTGGTCGAGCAGGCCGGCTCTGCGGCGCGCGGCGTGAAGAAGAGCGACCACGTCATCCTGTCGTGGAATCCGCATTGCGGGCATTGCTTCTATTGCGACCGCGATCTGCCGATTCTGTGCGAAGACTATCTCGGCGAAGGCCCGAAGGCGCGCGCCTTCGACGGCGACAGCCGCGCGACGCTCAGCGACGGCCGTGATCTTCAGCATCTGATGTATCTCGGCTCGTTCGGCGAATATTGCATTGTACCCGATCAGCAGGCCATCGCGGTGCCGAAGGATATTCCCTTCGAGCATGCCTGCCTGATCGGTTGCGGGGTGATGACGGGCGTCGGCGCAGCGCTGAATCTCGGCGCGATTGCCCATGGCGATACCGTGATGGTGATCGGCTGCGGTGCGGTCGGCCTTGCGGCGGTGCAGGGCGCGCGCATGGCGGGGGCGGGCACCATCATCGCCGTCGATCTTGACGACAAGAAACTCGCGCTGGCGAAAAGTGTCGGCGCGACCCATGGCGTCAACGCATCCACCGCCAATGTGGTGGATTTCGGCAAACAACACACCAGCGGGCGCGGCGTTGATGTGGTGATCGAATCCGCTGGAAGTCCCGTGGCGTTC
>DASWQB010000499.1:0-2019 GCA_036398335.1 Afipia sp.
CCGAGAGCAGGCGGCCGGATTTGTCCGTGATGGTTCCGGAGATCATCACCAGCACATGAATTCCGCGCGCCTCGGTGATCTCGGCGATGGCGTAAAGCGCGGCCTTGGCGTTGAGGGTGTCGAAAATGGTTTCGACCAGCAGCAAGTCCGCGCCGCCGTCGAGCAGTCCATTGGTTTGCTCGCTATAGGCGATGCGCAGATCGTCGAACGTCACCGCACGGTAGCCGGGATTCGCGACGTCCGGCGAGATCGACGCTGTGCGGTTTGTGGGTCCGAGTGCGCCCGCGACGAAACGTGGCTTGCCGTCCTTCGCGGTGGCGCGATTGGCGGCGTTGCGCGCCAGCTTCGCGCCGTCGCGATTGAGTTCATAAGCGAGGTCAACCATGTCGTAGTCGGCCTGCGCGATGGAAGTCGACGAGAACGTGTTGGTCGCGACGATGTCCGCGCCCGCGTCCAGATACTGGAAATGAATATCCTCGATGGCCTGCGGCTGTGTCAGGATCAGAAGGTCGTTGTTGCCTTTGACGTCGCGGTGGAAATCCTTGAAGCGCTCGCCGCGAAACGCCGCCTCATCGAATTCCAGGCCCTGAATCATCGTGCCCATCGCACCGTCCAGCACGAGAATGCGTTCCCGCGCGAGATCGCGGAATCGCGTGGCGGTATCCGGCGTGGCCTTCGATGATTTGGCGCTCATGAATTCAGGGCTTTCCGGGCCAATCAGCACAGTGCCCGTGGGCAGGCATCGCGAGGAGGCTTCTATGGGATGATCTGGAGCTTAGATAAGCCAAACATTGCGATTTCAACAGCCCACTGTCGGCCGTAAACCCATGGGAAGTTGCCCACAAAAGCAAAAAACCAGCTCGTTTTACATAGGATTTTGGCTCAGTTGACTGCTGGAGCAGCAGGCTCACGAGCGCTAATGCAACCTATTTAAGGCTTCGCGCAGAACATCCAGCCCCTGCGCCAGTGCGGGCCCGCCACACAGCGAATAACGGGAGGCGAGTTCAATCCGGCGATTGGCCGGATAACGCGCCAGGAGCGCGGGATGGGTGATGAACAGCGCGCTCTGGTCGCCTGCGGCGCGCGGAACATCCCGCAGCACCAGAATGTGCGGCCCGTTCGTCAGCAACGTTTCCATTGAGATGTATCCGCCGAACCCACCCGGCGCGTCAGGTGGTGGCCGAAGGCCGGCAATTTTCAGCATCGCGGTGACGAGACTGCTGGAGCCTTCGGTGTAGCCGCCGCGTTCGACAACCGACGCGGTGCGTGGAGGTGAGAGGGCCGAAGCCGCGAGCTTCGTTTCGGCTGCCCGCAATTGCCGGACCAGCGCCTCGCCGCGGTCCGGATGTCCGATCAGCTTTGCCACGTCACGTATTTGCCGTTCAGCCTGCGAAAGATCGCTTACAAGGTCGACTTGAACGACACGCAGCCCGCTCGCGTCGAGGACCGCGCGGGTCGGCCGATCGGTCGGGCCGGTCAGCACAAGATCGGGAGACAGGTTGATGACGTATTCGGTGTCCCAGCCGAGGCGCGGATATTTGGCGGCCTCCGCCGCCATCACGGAGAGGGAAGCATCGGCTGCGTAAGGCGACAGTCCCGCGATCTGGCCTGGATCGGCGAGCACAAGCAGCAATTGGTCGGCGCACAGATTGTAGGAGACGATACGGCGGGGCGTATCGCCGGCACCAGCGGCGGCATAACTGCTCGCGGCGAGAACGAGCCCGGCGATAATCGTTTTCTTCATCATGGCCACCTGTTATGTCACAGCCTCCGCGCTTCGTCAGCATGATCGGAGCTGTGCCACGGGACTGCGATGGACACCGAGCGAAACGGAAGGCGACTGACTGTCACGCTTGTGATTGCGCTGTGCGTTTTGTTCGCGCTTTCGCTTCTGACGGGTCCCGCGCAATTTTCGCCGCGCAATGTTCTGACCGCTCTGATCTCCGATAACGGCGTCGCCTCGATCATCGTGCGCGATATCCGCCTGCCGCGCACGCTGCTGGCAACATTGATCGGCGC
>DASWQB010000500.1:0-2722 GCA_036398335.1 Afipia sp.
GAGGCGTTCTGGTGCGAAGAACTCGGCACCTACGCGCTCGCGCTCGACGGAGAAAAACAGCCTTGCAAGGTCCGTACCTCGAACGCCGGGCAGCTTCTGTTCACCGGCATTGTCAGCGAGGATCGCGCGCGCATGGTGGCCGCGGATCTGATGCGGCCGCATTTTTTCAGCGGCTGGGGCATCAGAACGGTGGCGCGGGGCGAAGCGCGCTACAATCCGATGTCCTATCATGACGGCTCGATATGGCCGCATGACAACGCGCTGATCGCGCTCGGCCTTGCACGCTATGGCTTGAAGCATTCTGTTGAACATGTGTTCAAAGGAATGTTCGATGCCGCCAGCTACATGGATTTGCGGCGTCTGCCGGAATTGTTTTGCGGATTCCAGCGCGAGCGCCGCCGCGGGCCAACGCTATATCCCGTTGCCTGCGCGCCGCAGGCATGGGCGAGCGCGACGCCGTTCACATTGCTGGAAGCAGCGCTCGGCCTCGAATTCGACGCGCGCCGGCTTGAGATTCGGTTGCGCAATCCACGCCTGCCGGCGTTTCTCGATGATGTGATCTTGCGCGACCTGCGGTTGGGTTCTTCCAGTGTCGATCTGAAAATCCGCCGTCACGGCGATGAGGTGTCGCTGGAGGTGCTGCGTACGCGAGGCCAGATTCAGGTTTCCATCGTCCTGGCACATTAAATCCGTGTTGGTTCGAAGGTGCGTATAGCGCCAGCTGCGCGATTGATCGGCTTTCCATCATTTGAATTGAGGGGACCGTATGGACGCTAAACGACAAGTCGCATTCGCTGCGATGGCCTTTGCAATATTTACGGCTGAGGCCTCTCTGGCGGCCGACGATAAAGACACTCCGCAAGGGAACGCATCGCCCTCGCTAACCATTATCGGAGCGGAAGATGCACACGGAATTCTCGGGCGTGAGGTCCGCAGCCCGGCGAATGAAAATATGGGACGCATCGTTGACGTGATCGTCGATCGAACCGGGGCAGTGCGTGCAGCGGTGATCGATTTCGGCGGCTTTCTTGGCGTCGGCAGCCGGAAAATCGTCGTTGACTGGAGCGCCCTGCATTTCGGAAGCATCGCCAACAAGGCCGACACCGTCTCGCTTGAACTGACTCAAGATCAGGTACGGGCAGCGCCGGAATATAAAGAGGATACCCCGATCGTGGTGTTGGGTGCATCCGGTGCGTTGCGTCCGTTGTAACTCGGCCCCGTGCAAGTTGGAGACGGCTATCGGTGGTGCATTCGCTTCGACATCAGATTAAGCGGATTGAGGGTGAGAGGTCCCCACCGCCGATCGCTGGCGAGAATGCTCCGCCGCTGGTGCCGGAACCTGAGATACCCCAGCCATCTCCGTCGCCCTCGCGCGGGAGTTTGCGCGGTCTCGACTGGTTCATTTTCTTTCTTGCGGATGTGCAGACCGGCTTCGGTCCGTTCGTTGCGGTGTATCTGACCACGCAGAAATGGACGCAGGTTGAAATCGGTTTCGTTCTGTCAATCGGTGGGCTGGTCGGCTTAATTGGCCAGATGCCGGGCGGGTCGATCGTCGATGCGACCCGCTCGGTGCGGCTGGTGGCCGGCATCGCGGTCGCGGCGATAGGCGTGAGTGCGCTCGGATACGCGGCGTGGCCGATCTTTCTTGTCGTTATGTCGGCGGCGACATTGCACGCGCTCGCAAGTTGCGTCTTGGGTCCGGCGATCGCTGCCATCAGTATCGGTCTTGTCGGGCCGCTGGCCGCCGGTGAACGGTTCGGCCGCAACGCCCGCTTCGCGTCGCTGGGCAACGGTTTCGCGGCGGTCCTGATGGGTGCCGTGGGATATTTTTTGTCCAGCAGAGCCGTGTTCCTCGTCACATTCTTGCTGGCGATTCAGACCCTTTTTGCCCTCGCCAGAATTCGCAGGAGCGAACTTAATTTCGCTCGGGCGCGCAGCCCTGGTGCCGGCAAAGAGTCCGATGCGCAGCTAACAAGTGTTTTTGGTCTGCTGCGCCAGCGTCCGCTGCTCATCTTCGCCGGCAGCGTTCTGCTGCTTCAACTCGCCAACGGCGCGATGCTTCCGCTGATGGCGGGCGTCGTGACGACCCGCTCCAGCCAATGGGCGCCGGTCCTGATTGCCGCTTGCATCATCGTGCCGCAGGCCATTGTTGCACTGACCTCTCCTTCGGTTGGACTCTGGGCGCAGCGGTGGGGGCGCCGCCCACTACTGCTGCTCGGCCTCGGCGCCCTTGCGACCCGCGGCTTGCTTTTCGCCGTCGTGAGCGATCCTTATTTGCTGGTCGCGGTTCAGGTGTTCGATGGCATCACGGCCGCGGTGTTTGCCGTGATGATTCCATTGATCGTTGCGGACGTTGCGTTCGGCAGCGGTCATTTCAATCTCGCGCTCGGCATCGTCGGTACCGCCGGTGGGATCGGCGCGGCATTGAGCACCGTTTTGGCCGGTTATGTCAGCGACAGGTTCGGCAGCGGCGTCGCTTTCATGGGGCTTTCGGCGATCGCGGCAGGGGGCTTGCTGTTGATCTGGCTGGTGATGCCGGAAACGCGGCGCGGGACCGTAAGATTTGCGTGATGGTTTTCACACCACGCCATGTCCTTCGACTAATGAACGGTAGGTTTTCAGTCGAAAAAAGCTGAAATCCCTGCAAATCTGCTAATATCGGTATTAGAATTTACGAAGTTAAAGCGCCTTCGGGCGATGGACCGGAATGAATTCCGGCCAA
>DASWQB010000501.1:0-1957 GCA_036398335.1 Afipia sp.
GGATGCCGGCCTTCACTCCCCCGAAATAGACATCCAGAAGGTGACTCACGGTGTTGTCTCTCGCCGGCTGCTGACAGATACACTGAGACCCAGCGCCGCCGCGACCTGAAGGGCGCGACCGAGCTGGCAGCTCTCCTTTCCGGCCTCCAATTCGCGCACGAAACGCACGCCAACCCCGGTAAGGCCGGCCAGCTGCTCTTGGGTTAAGCCCTGCGCCTTGCGTTCCTCGCGGATCAGCAGACCGAGGCTTTTGCTGGTTGTGATTGTCTTCATGGGCATCCCTATCGGGATGATTGTAGCAGGTTCCGGGCCGAAAATGGGAAAAAAGAACCGATCGGGATTTTTTTGATCGAAACGTCCTAAATTCTCTATAAACATCCCGATCGGGACTAATTTCTTAAACCCAACCGGTCGGTCCGGAGATCGAAATCTGCCTGAAAGCTTCTGAAGACGCTTCACAGATAGAGATTAAGGCATCAGGCGCAAACCATCCATAACTTCAATCGCTCTCGTACGATTTCGCCGAGAGGGCGCTCCCCAAGTCAGGACTTCCCATCTTATTACTTTGAGCAGGAATTCTTCGGTCTCAGTGTAGCTTATGCGGCCAAGGCTCTTTGTTATGTATGCAGCAGATATACCGAGCCTCACTTCGCCCTTTTCGGCGAGCAACTGCCGGAATTGTGTCAGCTGCTTTGTGTCGGCGCTGGTAAGGGTCACATGCCTGCTCTCGACAATCTTGTGTGTCAGAAAAACTCATATTATTTTCTGACACATGAAGCCACAATCTTTGACAGTAACTGGTCGGATCCTAAAGTATGCCCAAGGCGCTGGGCGCGGCAGCGTTTTCACACCCAGCGATTTCGTCGACATCGCCAGCCGAGCCTCGGTTGACCAAGCGCTGTCACGTCTGGTTAAAGCTGGCAAGCTGCGGCGGCTCGCGCGCGGTCTGTATGATTTTCCAGAGATTCACGCCAAGCTGGGCGCACTGGCTCCCTCTCCGGATGTGGTGGCGCGGGCGCTGGCCCGCGAGACGGGCTCGGTCATTCAGATCGCTGGCGCGCGGGCTGCCAACGCTCTTGGCTTTTCAACTCAGGTCCCGGCCAAGAATACCTATCTGACCGACGGACCTCCACGGCGCGTCGTGCTCGGCAAGCGTGTTATCGATCTGCGCCACGCCGCGCCCAAGCATCTGGTTGCCCCCGGAAGCGCAGCGGGCACCGTCATGCAGGCCCTGCGCCATCTCGGTCCGACGCGGGCAACCGACATCGTTGATGTTGCTTCGCAACGGCTTTCGATCGGTGATAAGAAACTGCTCGGAAAGATCCTCGGCCAAGCACCGGCCTGGATGAGGCCGGCATTGTTGTCGATCGCTCAGGGTAGTGCCAGACTGAAGGATGATCGGCAGACGCCCTTCGGTGAAGCCGGCGCGGCGAACATCGTCTGCGGCTAACGTTTGCAACGCATTGTTGGCAAACAGTCACGCCCACAGCTTTTGCCGCGCAGCGTCAGGTATTTCGAAGATCGGAGCATTCCTTCGTTGAAAGTCTGCTCCGTAAGCGGAGTGATCTTGCACTCTATTCAGCGCGGGTCGTCTCGCAGTGGATTAACAAACGCGATGTCCGCAAAATCCTTTTCGTTATCCGTCACGACGACGCAGTCGTTGGCGGCTGCGGTGGATGCAATGATCATGTCGAGTGCGCTGCGCGGGCGACCCGCGGCCTTTCCATCAGCCATCAGGCGTGCCCAGAGCAAGCCCGCTCGCTCGTCGAACGGCAGGATACGTCCGGCAAAGAGAGCAGGCGGACCTTCCGGCCCGCTGAACCACGTATTAAGCGCACTGCGTTTGCGACCCGGCGTCTTCTCAAGGATGCCGCGTTGGATTTCAGCGAGGGTCAACGAAGCGATGAAGAGGTCATTGTCCTTCTGCGCACCCATCCAGACGAGCAAAGCCTGCGAG
>DASWQB010000502.1:0-7234 GCA_036398335.1 Afipia sp.
CCCGCGTGGACCGTGTCGCCTTCAGTCTTGATCTCACCGAAGCCGCGCGGCGAAAGCCGAATGACGATACCGGGAACACCACCATCGCGCACGATCAGGTTGGAGCCAACACCGACAGTATAAACCGGAATGTCCTCCGGCAGCCTCATAAGCAAATAAACGAGATCGTCTTCATCGGCGGGTGTGAACAAAATCTGTGCCGGGCCGCCGACGCGAAACCATGTGAGCGGCGCAAGCGGTTCGTTCGCAAGCAGACGTCCGCGCAGACCCGGCATCGCGGATTTCAGATCATTACTGATGTCAGGGAAGCCCACGGCTACTTTCCCAGCGCCTTCAATTCGCCCGGCAACGCGTAAGCCCATTGCGTGATGTTGCCGGCGCCGAGGCACACGACAAAATCATCGGGCTTGGCGATATCGCGCACCAGCGGCGCGAGGCTGTCGGCACCTGGCAGCGGAATGACTTCGCGATGGCCGTGCGCACGCAGTCCCAGAACGAAATGATCGCGGTCCACACCCTCGATCGGCGCCTCGCCCGCCGGATACACATCGGCGACGATCACGGCGTCCGCGTCGTTGAAGCAAGTGCAGAATTCCTCGAACAAGGATTGCAGGCGGGTATAGCGATGCGGCTGCACCACCGCGATCACCCTGCCCTTGGTGGAATCGCGCGCGGCTTTCAAAACGGCGGCGATCTCCACGGGATGATGGCCATAGTCGTCGATAATGGTCACGCCGTTCCATTCGCCGGTCTTGGTGAAGCGCCGCTTGACACCGCCGAAACCGGCCAGCGCCTTGCGGATCGCGTCGTCCGAAATGCCGATCTCATGCGCCACGGCAATCGCCGCGGTGGCATTGAGCGCGTTATGGCGCCCGGGCATCGGCAGCATCAGATCCGCAATTTCATGTGCGCCATCGGTGGCGCGGTTGCGGAATTCGACCTTGAATTTCGAGCCGCCGGTGAAGGGCTCAAGATGGGCGAGCCGGACGTCGGCCTGCGGGTTCTCGCCATAGGTGATTATGCGGCGATCCTCGATCTTGCCGACCAGCGCCTGCACCACCGGATGATCGATGCACATCACCGCGAAACCGTAGAACGGCACGCTTTCAACGAAGCTGCGGAAGGCATCCTGCACCGCCTCGAAGGTCTTGAAATGATCGAGATGTTCGGGATCGACATTGGTGACGATGGCGACGTCGGCGGGCAGTTTGAGAAACGTGCCGTCGCTCTCGTCGGCCTCCACCACCATCCAGTCGCCGGCACCTAACCGCGCATTGGTGCCGTAGGCGTTGATGATGCCGCCATTGATGACGGTGGGATCGAGATTGCCGGCGTCGAGCAGCGTCGCGACCATCGAGGTCGTCGTGGTCTTGCCGTGGGTGCCGGCGATCGCGATGCAGCTTTTCAGCCGCATCAGTTCGGCGAGCATTTCGGCACGGCGCACGACGGGAATACGCAAGCCACGCGCGGCGACCAGTTCGGGATTGTCGCGTTTGATCGCGGTGGACACCACCAGCACGTCGGCACCCGTGACGTTGTCCGCGCTGTGTCCGATCGCAACCTTGATACCTTTGTCGCGCAGCCGCGCGACGTTGGCGTTTTCCGAGGCGTCCGAACCCTGCACCGTATAGCCGAGATTGCACAGCACCTCGGCGATACCGCTCATACCGATGCCGCCGATCCCGACGAAGTGAATAGGCCCGATTTCGCGCGGCAGTCTCATCAAAACATCCTTGGCTGGGCCTACTGGATGCCCTGCTTTGGCCAAGGCTGACAAGACCAAATTGACGTTTTCTTACTCCGCGGCGGCGTTGCAAACCGCGACGGCGGGTCCGGCTGAACCTGCCGCTGCGCGGCGTTGCTCAAGCCGATGGCTAACAACGGCCAGAAGCAATCCGGCGAGCGGGGCCAGAGCCGCGATCCATGGAATCGCGCCAAGTCCGGGACCGCGATCGATGATCGCGCCGCCCAGCCACGCGCCGATCGCGTTGCCGAGGTTGAACGCCGCGATATTGAAACTCGACGCGAGGGACTGGCCCGCGCCATGCGCCTTGTTCAGGACCCACATCTGCAGCGGTGGCGCAGTCGAGAACGCCGCAACGCCCAGAAGACCTGCGAATACCACCATCGCAACTTTATTCGGAAGCGCGAAAGTCATCAGCGCGAGCACAACCGAAAGTGCAAGCAGGCTGCCGAACAGGGCCGTCATCAAATGCTTGTCCGCGACGCGGCCGCCAAGCAGATTGCCGATCATCAGCCCAGCGCCCAGCACCAGCAGGATTGGAGAGACAGCCGTGTCGGAAAAGCCGGTAATCCGGGTGAGCATCGGGGCGAGATAGGTGAACGCTGCAAAGACACCGACCCATCCGAGGACGGTGGTGAGAAGCCCCACGAGCACGGGACCTCGTTTCAACACCGCAAGATCATCCCTTAAGTTCGAGGCCTCCGGCGCCGAAGTACCGGCTGGAACCAGGGCCGCGATGATCGTAAAGGCAACCACCCCCACGAACGTGACCGCCCAAAACGTCGCGCGCCATCCAAAGTGCTGACCGAGCCATGTTCCGAACGGCACGCCAAGGATGGTGGCGACAGTCAGACCCGTGAACATCACCGCAATGGCCGATGCTTTCTTGTTCGGGGCAACCAGCGATGTTGCGACCACAGAACCGACTCCGAAAAAGGTGCCGTGCGCGAAAGCCGTTACCACGCGCGCCGCCATCAGGGTCCAGTAATTCGGTGCGATGGCGCAAGCCAGGTTTCCGATGGTGAAAACCCCCATCAGCACGAGCAGCGCGGTCTTGCGTGGCCAGCGTGCGGTGGCGATCGTCATGATCGGCGCGCCGACCACGACACCGAGGGCATATCCGGAGATCAGAAGCCCGGCCGTGGAGATCGAAACGTGGAAGTCGGCCCCGACTTCCAGAAGCAAGCCCATAATGACGAATTCGGTGACGCCAATTCCGAAAGCGCCGGCGGTGAGCGCATAGAGTGCAAGAGGCATAGTTTCTCTCTCAATCAAGCCGGACCTTGCCGGCCCTTTGCGAGAAGTGGACGCAAAGCCATTCGTGAACTAGATTGTACTAAGTAACAATATTTGTGAATTAAAGTCACAATGGCGCGACAGGACATTAACCGCTCCGGTGAAATGGAAGTGTTCACCCGCGTGGTGGACCTCGGCGGGTTTTCAGCAGCCGCACGCGCTTTCCGGATGACCCCTTCAGCGGTGAGCAAGCTGGTCGCGCGGCTGGAGGCCCGGCTCGGGGTGCGGCTGATCAACCGCTCGACCCGCAAGCTCCAGCTCACGCCGGAAGGCTCCGCCTATTACGACCGCGCCATCCGCATTCTTGACGAGATCGAAACGGCAGAGCGCGAGGCCGCCATCGGCGCGACGCCGCGCGGACGGGTTCGGGTCAACACCAGTGTGCCGTTCGGACTGCACTGGCTACTGCCGTTGCTTCCCGGCTTTCTCGCCAGATATCCGGGCGTCAACGTCGATGTGGCGCTCACCGATACGGTGGTTGACCTGATGGAGGAGCGCGCCGACATCGCCATCCGCGTCGGGCCGTTACGTGAGTCCCGTCTGCTCGTGCGCAAACTCGGCGAGAGCCGCATGGTCGTCACCGCCTCTGCGTCCTATCTCAAACAACGCGGCACGCCGCGCACGCCATCCGATCTTGCAAAGCACAACATGCTTGGCTTCTGCTTCGCAAAGCAGGTCGACGGCTGGCCGTTTCGCGACAAGAGAGGCGAGATCATCACAATCGCTCCCTCCGGCAGCGTGCTGGTCAGCGACGGAGAGGCAATGCAGCAGCTTACTGTCGCGGGAGCAGGTCTCTCGCGACTCTCCCGATTTCACGTCGATCAGGACATCAAGGCTGGACGATTGGTGCCGGTGCTTGAGGATTTCAACCCCGGCGACCTCGAACCGATTCATGCCGTCTTCGTCGGGCACGGCGGACAATTGCCTGCGCGGGTGCGGGCGCTTCTGGATTATCTCGTGGAAAATGTGCGGCTCTAGGGCATGGTCCCGAAACGCGGAAACCGGTTTTCGGATAAGATCATGCCCCAACGAAAAGAGTAGATGACGACCAGTCTGATTCAGCGAAGCTGAATCAGACTCGCGTGAAGCCGCACATTTCCTGATGTCCTTGGCGCGATCAGCTTTTCGGCCGCCGCGCGGCGGCGAGGATCAGATCCGCGACTTCCCTGGATGCGAGACCAGCGACAGATGGCCGGCATCCAGTTCGATTGTGGTTGCGTTCATGCGCTTGGCAAGAAACCGCTCAAGATCGGGATTGATCGTCCCGTCCTGTTTCGACACCGCATAGAAGGACGGTCTTGTATGCCAAGCTGCCGCCGTGGTCCGGCCGGCGAAGATCGAGGCTGCGGTATCGCCCTGCTCGGCGTAAAGCTCCCTGGCTTTCTTTTCCGGCACCCCGTTTGCGAAATATTTCAGGAAGGAATCTTCCGACAGGCGGGTGTAGCCGTCCTACGGCGTTGTGAGTGGCAAAAAAAATCTGCGAAGCACGTAACAATCGCCGTTGGCCGGCAGGCACATCCGGAAATGAAACAAGCGAGACGTTAAATTCCCGCGACCTTCGCCACGAGATCGGCCAAGCGCCCGGCGGCATCAAGCCGGCCCGCGCCGCGCGCGGCTTTCGCCATATCAACAAGGCGGGATGGCTCGGCGGCGAGCGCGGATATCTCGGTGGCCAAACGATCCGGCGTGAATTCGGTTTGCGGAATGCGGATCGCGCCGCCGGCACTGGACAACACCCCGGCATTGGCAAACTGGTCCTGATCGATGGCGCCGGGCAGCGGCACCAGGATCGACGGACGGCCGATGGCGGCCAGTTCGGCCACCGTGCCCGCGCCGGAACGCGACACCACAAGGTGACTGGCGGCGAGCCGCGCCGGAAGATCGTTGAAGAACGACGCAAGCTCGACCCTGATCTTGAGCTTGTCATAAGTCGCGCGCACGCGGGCCATGTCCTCGTCGCGCACCTGCTGGGTCAGTTGCAACCTGTTCCACAGCGCAGGCTCCAGCCGCTCAATAGCGAACGGCACGATGTCGGCCATCACCCGCGCGCCCTGACTGCCGCCGACCACGAGAATTTTCAGCGGCCCCGTGATGTCGGGGGCCGCATAAGGTTTAGCTGTCGCTTCCAGCACAGCGGGACGCATCGGGGTGCCGGTGACTGTCGCCTTGTTCGCGAGTGCCGGATCGCGGTCGAACACCCCGGGCAGCGAGGTCGCAATCGCGCTGACGCGCGTCGAGAGCAGACGATTGGCACGTCCGAGCACGGCGTTAGCTTCATGAATAATTGTGGGAATGCCGAACAGCCTTGCCGCGATCAGAGGCGGCAAGGTCGGATAGCCGCCGAAGCCGATCACCAGCGCCGGTTTCAAACGCGCCATCAGCGCCGTCGCCGCTGCCATGCCGGCAGAAAGCCTGATGGCTGTTCGCGCCAGCGAGAGCGGATCACGTCCCCGGATGGTTTCGCTCGGCACGATGTCCAGCATGTCTTTTGAGAACAGGCCGCTGTAGCGCGCCGCGCGATCGTCGGTAACGAGCCGCACGCGAAACCCGCGCTTCATCAATTCGCTGCCGAGGGCTTCGGCGGGAAATAGGTGCCCGCCTGTGCCGCCGGCGGCCAGCAGCACCAAATGGGCATTTTCAGCGAGGGCGGATTTGCTGTCAGGCAAAGGCACGCACGGCGTTGGCTGCTCCGATCGATTCCATTTCGACGCGCGGACGTTGCCGCGTCAGCGCCAGCAGCATACCGATGCCATAAGCCAATGAAATCATCGACGAGCCGCCATAGGAAATGAACGGCAGAGTCATACCCTTCGCCGGAATGAGATGCAAATTCACCGCGATATTGATCGACGCCTGCGTGCCGAACATGATGGCGAGCCCCGCGATGGCAAAGCGCGAGAACAGATCTTCCGTGGCATACGCGCGGGACAGCGAGCGCAACACAATAAAGGCAAACAGCGCGAGTAACGCAAGGCACAGGATGATGCCGAACTCCTCCGCCGCCACGGCAAAAACGAAATCGGTATGACTGTCCGGCAACAGGCGCTTCACAGTGCCCTCGCCCGGCCCCTGCCCGAACCATCCGCCGCGCACGAAAGATTCCATCGCCAGATCGACCTGAAAGGTGTCGCCGGATGCAGGGTCCATAAACCGCTTGATGCGCCCCGCGACGTGCGGCACCAGAACATAGGCGCTGAACAGGCCAACGGCAGATACGCCGATCAGGCCGAACACCCAGATCATCCGCATCCCGGCGATGAAGAACAGCGCGCCCCACACCGCCAGCACCAGCATGGTCTGGCCGAAATCAGGCTCCATCACGAACAGCGAGACGATCAGCATCAAAAGCCCGAGCGCCATGGATGTTGCCGGCATTTCCGGCCGGCGCGCGGATTCGGAAAACAGCCACGCCACCAGCACGACGAAGGCCGGCTTTGCGGCTTCCGAGGCCTGAATATTGATCCCGACCAGCGTGATCCATCGCCGTGCACCCTTTACCTCGGGACCGAACATCAGCGTCAGCACGATGAGCACGACGCTGAACGCGAATACGATCAGCGCGCTGCGGCGGATGTGCTTGGGCGACAGAAACGATGTCGCGATCATCACCACGATCGACGGAATGAGAAACAGAACGTGGCGGTTGAAAAAGTGGAAGGGATCGAGCCCGATACGGGAGGCAACCGGTGGGCTCGCGGCCAGTGAGAGGATTACACCTGCGAGGATCAGCGCCATGATCGCCGCCAGCAGCAGGCGGTCCACAGTCCACCACCATTCGCTCAAGGGCGTGCGTTGTTCGCGGGAAATCATCAGGCGGTCCTTGAGCGGGTATCCGCCCATTGGTCGCCCATCATGGTTGCCGGAAAGTTAACGAATAATGGAAATTCGTATCTAGAGTAAAATCAGTTGAGGTCCGCTCAGCTTCATCGTCATTACGAGCGCAATGACAGCGCCCCAACTTCACCCGATCATGTCTGGTGTTTTCCCCTCCCCCCTGTGGAGAGGGAAGAGGGGTCACACCGGCATGATGCCTGGTAATGCTTGCACGAGCTTACGGAAATAATCGCCGCGCACCTCGAAATTCGGAAATTGGTCGAACGAAGCGCAGGCCGGCGACAATAGAACGACGGCGTTGCCGAGACCGGCGGCAGCCGCGTCACAGGCCGCATGCGGCACGGCCTCGTCGAGCGTGCC
>DASWQB010000503.1:0-3654 GCA_036398335.1 Afipia sp.
GCCTTTGCGGAGGGCACCACGCGGATGCAAGGCCTGAAAGAATTGCGCGTGAAGGAATCGGACCGGCTGGAGGCGACCGCCGACATGCTGCGCGTCAACGGCGTGAAGGTCGAGATTTCCGGCGACGACCTGATCGTCGAAGGCAACGGCCATGTGCCGGGCGGCGGAATTGTCGCCACACATATGGATCATCGCATCGCGATGTCGGCGCTGGTGATGGGACTGGCGTCGGACAAGCCCGTGAAGGTCGACGACACCGCGTTCATCGCGACCAGCTTTCCGGATTTCATTCCGATGATGCGTGGGCTTGGCGCCGACTTCGCCTGAACTTGTCGTTTGAGCATGATCTTTTCGGAAAACCGGTGCCCACTTTTTCCGGATCATGCTCTATCGATAAAGATCGGCGCGGGTCAGCGGCACGCCGGACGGACCGCGCTGGCGCTTTGAGGCCAGCGTCTGAAAGATGCCGATCATATTGCGCTCGAAGCCGATCGAGCAGCCCGCAAGATATAACAGCCAGAGCCGGGTTTTTTCCACGCCGATCTCGCGCTCGGCAGCGGCGCGATTGGCCTGTAGGTTATCATGCCAGTGTTTGCATGTTTTCGCGTAATGTTCGCGCCAGCCCTCCACGTCGTGCACTTCGAAGCCGTAACGCTGAAGATTGGCGATCGACATGCCGAGATGATCGAGTTCGCCGCCGGGGAAAATATATTTTTGAATGGCCTGATACGACGCTGTTGCGCGGCGGAATTTACGTTCGGTGCGTTTGGCGGGCCGCGCGATAGTGTGATGCATGTACAGTCCGCCGGGACTGAGCAGGCGGTGAATAGTCTCAAAATATCTGGGATGATTGACGATCCCGACATGCTCGAACATGCCGATCGAGGCGATCTTGTCGAAGGTCCCCTCAAGCGCGGAAAAATCCTTCAGCTCGATGGTGACGCGGCCGGTCAATCCAAGTTTTGCGATTTTCGCCTGCGCGAAATCGAATTGCTGTTGTGACAGCGTGACCCCATGGGCCTTGACGCCGTGATGCTGCGCGGCATGACACACCAGCGCGCCCCATCCGCATCCGACGTCGAGAAAGCGCTCGCCTTCTTTCAGCCGGAGCTTGCGGCAGATCATCTCCAGCTTGTCGTGCTGCGCGGTGGCGAGGTCGTTGTCGTCAGCCGTGAAATAGGCGCAGGAATAGACCATCTGCGGATCGAGGAAGAGCGCGTAGAACGCGTTCGACAGGTCGTAGTGATACTGGATGTTTTCCTGATTTTGTGCGGCATCGCCCTCAGCGGGCCTCTCCTGCGTTCTGATGTTCTCCAGCGGCCACGGCCCGCCGCGCGGCAGAAACAAAAACCGCCGCAGCGTGTTGAACAACAGTCCTCGATCAAGCGCCTTACGTGTGTCGCGGCTGCGCACTTTCGGTCGGGCCGCGACAATGTCGAAAATCGTGCCGTTGAGAATGTCGAGCCGCGCCGCCACCCAAAGATTGCAGAGCGTCGCCAGATTGGGCTTGCGCATCAATGCTGCGACAACCCCTTCGTCGGCAAGCTTGATCGCCAATGCGCCCTGCGGAAGATTGTCGGGTACGGTCGAGCCGTCCCACAGCACGAAGCCGGGCTCAAAGCCCAGTTTTTCGCGCACATGCACGAGCAGTTTCCGAAAAGAGTCGAGTCGTGTCGTCATGGCGTGCTCCGCGCGGGAAAGACGGCACAAAACCCGCGCGCCGGCCTGATCGGGGAAACTTACAGAGCAGATGGACGGAACGCCACCCGCTTGAAAGTTGAGTGCAGGCAGTGTTGAACGGTCCCAGTTATTGTGACGATGCGGTGTAACAGCGGACGCAAGCAGGAATTTTTATGATTATCGCTATCGATGGACCCGCGGCATCCGGCAAGGGCACGCTCGGCAAACGCTTGGCCGCACATTACGGTTTTCGTCATCTCGATACTGGTTTGATCTACCGCGCGGTGGCGAAGGCCATGCTGGATGCCAAGGCCGATCTGACCGATGAGGCCGCTGGCGCGGCGGCGGCGCAGGAGCTCGATCCGGCGGTGTTCGGTGATCCGGCGTTGAAAACCCAAGAGGTCGGCGCGGCTGCCTCAGTGGTCTCCGCCCATCCAAAAGTGCGCCGCGAACTGCTGGCGTTTCAGCGCAATTTCGCCGCCGGGCCGCCCGGCGCGGTGCTTGACGGACGTGACATCGGCACCGTGATCTGTCCCGAGGCTGAAGTGAAGATTTTCGTAGTCGCGCGGCCTGAGGTGCGGGCGCAGCGCCGGGCGCTCGAAATGCGGGCGCGAGGCGAGGTTGCCGACGAGACGGCCGTGCTGGCGGATATTCTCAAGCGCGACGAGCGTGACAAAAACCGGGCTGCGGCTCCCCTGCGCCGCGCTGACGACGCCCATGAACTCGACAATTCGGAGCTCGATATCGAGGGCGGCGTGCGTGCTGCCATCGCCATCGTCGATGCGGCGCTCAAGGGCCGCTGATACGGCCCATTTCCGTGCTTTTGGGCCGTTTTTCCGAGTCCTTTAAGGGGTTTCGGCGCCGATCCGGCCTTGCCCGAAGGGCTCTGTGAGGCTATATCCACGCCGTCCGGGCTTCATCGACATTGTCGAGACCGTCCGAGCGGGCCGGTTAAGGGTTGATCCCTGCCGTCATTGGAGGAAAGCCCGCTCCAAGGTCTTCGGCGTCGATATTTTTCAAGATCAGCGCCGGCAAAATTCTTCGTATCGCTCGTGCAGGCACAAGCCGGCCCGTTCCCGCAGACCTCTATGCGGAAGCGGTCGTCAAGGGTTGCGGACCTTTGGCACTTCACGTCCGATGCGCTCATCAACCCGACTGCCGGCACGCCGCATCTGGAGAACAAATGGCTTCGACTGCTACTTCTTATAGTCCGTCCCGCGACGATTTCGCCGCGATGCTCGATGAGTCCTTCGCAGGCGGCAACCTGCAGGAAAGCTCCGTCATCAAGGGCATCGTTGTTGCGATCGAAAAGGACATGGCCGTCATTGACGTTGGCCTGAAGACCGAGGGCCGCGTGGCGCTCCGCGAATTTTCCGGTCCGGGCCGCGAGAGCGATCTCAAGGTCGGCGACGAGGTTGAGGTGTTCCTCGACCGTATCGAGAACGCACTCGGCGAAGCCGTGCTGTCGCGCGACAAGGCGCGCCGCGAGGAAAGCTGGGGCAAGCTCGAGAAGGCCTTCAACAACAACGAGAAGGTTCACGGCGTCATCTTCAATCAGGTCAAGGGTGGCTTCACCGTCGATCTCGACGGCGCGGTTGCCTTCCTGCCCCGCTCGCAGGTGGACATCCGTCCGATCCGCGACGTCGCGCCGCTGATGAACAACTCGCAGCCGTTCCAGATTCTCAAAATGGATCGCCGCCGCGGCAACATCGTTGTCTCGCGCCGCACCGTGCTCGAAGAGACCCGCGCTGAACAGCGCCAGGAACTGGTGCAGAATCTCGAAGAGGGCCAGATCATCGACGGCGTGGTCAAGAACATCACCGATTACGGTGCGTTCGTTGATCTCGGCGGCATTGACGGCCTGCTGCATGTCACCGACATCGCATGGCGCCGCGTCAACCATCCGACCGAAGTGCTCACCATCGGCCAGACGGTCAAGGTGAAGATCATCAAGATCAACCACGAGACCCACCG
>DASWQB010000504.1:0-4504 GCA_036398335.1 Afipia sp.
GCGCTCTATGCTGATTTGGGCCATTTCGGCAAACGTCCGATCCAGACCGCATGGCTCGCCATCGTGCTGCCGTCGCTGGCGTTGAATTACCTCGGGCAGGGCGCGCTGGTGATCGGCGATCCGAAGGCGATCGAGAATCCGTTCTTCCTGATGTTTCCTGATTGGGCGCTGGTGCCGATGGTGATCCTCGCCACCGTCGCCACCGTGATCGCCAGTCAGGCGGTCATCACCGGCGCGTATTCGCTGACGCGGCAGGCGATTCAGCTTGGCCTACTGCCGCGTTTCGAGATCAGGCATACATCCGAAAGCCACGCCGGCCAGATTTTCATTCCACGGATCAACCGGCTGCTCCTCATCGCCGTGGTGCTGCTGGTCGTTCTGTTCCGCTCATCAAGCGCGCTGGCCTCGGCCTACGGCATCTCCGTCACCGGCACCATGGTCGTCACCGCAATGATGGGTTTTGTGGTGATCTGGAAGGTGTGGAAATGGCATCCGTTCGCCGCCGCCGCGCTGATCGCGCCGTTTCTGCTGCTTGATCTGACATTCCTCGCTGCGAACCTTTTGAAAGTGTTCGAAGGCGGTTGGGTGCCATTATTGCTCGGCGGCGTGGTGATGCTGCTGATGTACACGTGGCGGCGCGGCAGCAAGCTGCTTTATGAAAAATCGCACAAGCAGGAAATTCCGCTGCCCGATCTGGTTGCGATGCTGGAAAAGAAACCGCCGCTGCGCGTGCCGGGCACCGCGGTATTCCTGACCAGCAACCCGCATTTTGCTCCGACCGCGCTGATGCATAGTCTGAAACACTACAAAGTGCTCCACCAGAAGAACGTCATTCTCAGTATCGAAAGCGCACCGACGCCGCGTGTCGATCTGAGCGAGCGCGTGCGCATGGAGGAGGTCAGCGAGATGTTCTCCCGTGTGATCCTGCGCTTCGGTTTCATGGAATCGCCGAACGTGCCAAAAGCGCTGGCGATCGCGCGCAAGCTCGGCTGGCAGTTCGACATCATGTCGACGTCGTTCTTCCTGTCGCGCCGCGCGCTGAAACCGGCGGTGCATTCGGGCATGCCGCGCTGGCAGGACCTTCTTTTCATCGCGCTCAGCCGTTCGGCCAACGACGCCACGGACTATTATCAAATCCCGACCGGACGCGTGGTCGAGGTCGGCACGCAAGTCACGATTTAGAGCGGCGACCTCGTGGAGCGGATTTGACATTCGCATACCATCTGGCCGCAAGTGCGAGTGGTTCTTCGCTTTCAACATTCGCAAGAATGCCTGCCGAAACGGGGTGCGAATGTTGAAATCGGACCACTCGCGGGGCGGATTTGACAGCCGGGTTCGGGCGAGTATTGATTTTGCCCGCATAACGAGAGAGTTTGCGGCGGCAAACCGATCCAACGGAGGCTTCATTGCCCGATACCACACAGCAGGTTCACGATCTGACACCCGAAGACGTCGCCAAGGGCATCGCGCAGGGGCGCTATCTTCTGGTCGATGTGCGCGAACCCAATGAAGTCGCCGTCGAAGCCTACCCAGACGCCGTCGTCTTGCCGCTCTCAACATTCGATGCGGACGCGCTTCCCGACCCGCAGGGCAAGACCATCGTATTCGCATGCCGCTCCGGCAAGCGCTCGGTGACGGCTTCGCTCGCCGCGCAGGCCGGCGGCAAGCCTTATAACCAGCATCTGGCTGGTGGTATCCTTGGTTGGAAGGCTGCTGGTCTTCCGACCAAAGCCGGCGGCTGAGTTTCCATGAACCGGATTTTCGCGGACCTGCCGAACACGATTTTCGACGTCATGTCGCAGGCCGCGCGTGATCTGAACGCCATCAATCTCGGCCAGGGTTTTCCCGACGATCCCGGTCCGCTCGACATCCGGCAGAAGGCGGCCGACGCCGTCCTGAACGGATACAATCAATATCCGTCGATGATGGGACTTCCGGAACTGCGTCAGGCCATCGCGACGCATTACGCGCATTGGCACGGCGTAACGCTCGATCCGATGAGCGAGGTGATGGTGACCTCGGGCGCGACGGAGGCGTTGACCGGCTCGATCCTCGGGCTTATTGAGCCCGGCGACGAGGTGCTGGTGTTCCAGCCGATGTACGATTCCTATGTGCCGATCATCCGGCTGGCCGGGGGCATTCCGAAGTTCTTGCGGCTGGAGCCGCCGCACTGGCGGCTGCCGGAAGAGGCGATCCGTGCCGCGATCACGCCGAAGACGCGCTATGTCATGTTCAACAATCCGCTCAACCCGGCGGCTGTTGTTTATCCGCGCGAAGACCTCGAAATGCTGGCGCGTGTCTGCCAGGAGTTCGACCTGATCGCGATTTGCGACGAGGTTTGGGAGCACGTCGTGTTCGACGGCCGAGCGCATATTCCGCTGATCGCCATTCCCGGCATGCGCGAGCGCGCGGTGAAGATCGGTTCGGCGGGAAAGATGTTCGGATTAACCGGCTGGAAGGTCGGGTTTGTCTGCGCCGCGCCGCACATCCTGCGTGTGCTGACGAAAGCGCATCAGTTCATTACGTTCACGACCCCGCCGAATCTTCAGGTTGCCGTTGCTTATGGCCTCGGCAAGCCGGACGATTATTTCTTCCAGATGCGGGCCGAACTCGCGCGCAGCCGCGACAGGCTCAGCAAGGGGCTGTCCGGACTCGGATTTCCCGTCCTCGATTCGCAGGGGACGTATTTTCTGAATGTCGATCTCTCGCCGCTCGGACTGAACGAAACGGACGAGGCGTTCTGCAAGCGTCTCGTGCATGACTACAAGGTTGCGGCAATCCCGGTGTCGGCGTTCTATGAGGAGAATCACGTCACGTCGGTTGTCCGGTTCTGCTTTTCCAAAAAGGATGAGACGCTCGACACCGCGCTGGAGCGGTTGTCGCGCGTCCTTCATCGCTGAGACGAGATCAATCGATGATCGCAGCTTTGATGAGGGGTGTGACGTTTTTCGCCGTGGTTGCGGGTCTGCTGATCCCGGGAATGTCCGCACAGGCGCAGCAGCGCGTCGTCAATTTCTACAACTGGTCGAACTATATCGCGCCCGGCGTGCTTGAGGATTTCACCAAGGAGACCGGCATCAAGGTGGTTTACGACACCTTCGATGCCAACGAGACGCTGGAGACGCGGCTGCTCGCGGGAAAATCCGGATATGACGTCGTGGTGCCGACGGCGTATTTTCTTCAGCGCCAGATCATGGCTGGCATTTTCCAGAAGCTCGATAAATCCAAACTGCCAAATCTCGCCAATGCGTGGCCGGACGTGACGCTGCGTCTTTCGGCTTACGATCCCGGCAATATTTATGCGGCCAACTATATGTGGGGCACCACGGGCATCGGCTACAACGTAGCTGCGGTGAAGAAAATTCTCGGACCGGACGCGAAAATCGATAGCTGGGACATCGTGTTCAATCCGGACAAGATTTCCAGGTTCAAGGATTGCGGAATCCACATGCTGGATTCGCCGGACGACGTCCTGCCCGCCGCGCTGACTTGGCTGGGGCTTGATCCGAATTCGACCAAGCAGGCCGATCTTGAAAAGGCGGCGGCGGCGGTCGCGAAGATCGCGCCTTATGTCCGCAAATTCCATTCCTCGGAGTATCTCAGCGCGCTCGCCACTGGCGAGATCTGTTTCGTGGTCGGCTGGTCCGGCGACATCATGCAGGCGCGGAGCAGGGCAGCGGAATCCAAGAATGGCATCGAGATCGGCTATTCGATTCCGAAAGAAGGCGCGCAGATGTTCTTCGACAATCTCGCCATTCCGGCTGATGCGAAGAACGTCGCGGAAGCTTATGAACTCATCAACTATCTCTATCGCTCGGACGTGGCGGCGAAGAATTCAAACTTCCTGTCCTACGCCAACGGCAATCTCGCAAGCCAGAAGCTGATCGATTCAAGCGTGCTGGGCGACAAGGGCGTCTATCCCGGCGCGGACATCATGAAAACGCTGTTCGTGATCACCGCGCGCGATCCGGCAACGCAGCGCGTCATCAATAGGCTGTGGACGCGGGTGAAGACGGGGCAGTGAGCTTCCCCGTCGTCCCCGCGAAAGCGGGGAACCAGAAGAGCTTCCGCAATATAGAATGGCAGAACGATAGACTGGACTCCCGCCTTCGCGGGAGCGACGTGGAGAGATACTTCTGCGGATCGTCACCGCCAGCGGCGATGCAGCCACAGCCATTGTTCGGGATGCTCGCGCACCCAGCTCTCGATCACCGAGGTGACCGCCTGCATGGTGCCCTGAACATCGATCTTGCCGTCGGCGTCACGCACCGGCTTGACCTCGTCGGAGAGTTCGGCGCGGAAGCGATGCCCAGGCAGGCGGACCACGCGCACGCCGTAGATGGGAACGTCGACCTGGCGCACGAGCCGCGCGAGCAGGGGGTTGGCCTTGGTGGTGCGGCCGAAGAAGGTCACGTCCACGCCGCGGTGGAAATACTGGTCCACCAGCATGCCGATATGAACGCCCTTGCTCAGCGCGTCGGCAAGTTTGTAAGGCGCATCCGCC